>JARRQB010000219.1:0-3484 GCA_037382265.1 Gammaproteobacteria bacterium
ACCGAAACCCTGTTTGCGGGCTTCGGCGTGCAGTTCCCGCGCGATTTTGGCCGAGGTCGTCGTGTGGTCGATGAATACCGTGCCCGGCGCCATGGCCGCGAAGGCGCCCCGCGGCCCGGTCGCGACGGCGCGCAGGTCGTCGTCGTTGCCAACGCAGCAAAAGACGAACTCGGCCTCCGCGGCCGCCGCGGCCGGCGTGTCGGCGGCCGCGCCGTCGTATTCGGCGGTCCAGCGTTCGGCCTTTTCGGCGGTGCGGTTATACACCGTGACCCGGTGCCCGGCCCGGGCCAGGTGGCCGGCCATCGGGTAGCCCATCACACCGAGGCCGAGAAATGCGACTTGCTTGCTCATCGGCTGTCCTTTTCGTTTCGTTTGGTCCGATTCGTCGATTGTAAGCCAGATTCCTTCCGCTCAGGCGCCCGGCAGGCCGGCCGCCCGCAGGCGCTCGCGGTGGACGCCGACGTCCGCCTCGATCCGCTCGACCAGCCGCCGGAACCCGGGCGCGTCCCGCAGCGCGACGAAGTTGAGATTCAGTTCGGTTTCCCAGCGCCATTGCACGCGCCAGCCGGCGTCGACGATCCGCTCCAGTTCGGTCAGCGCCGCGCGTTCTTCGCCCAGCAGCGCCAGCGCTTCGGCCCGGGCGGACAGGATGACGGTGCGGGCCGAACCCAGGGTGAAGCCCGGTTGCCCGTAGGCCGCGACGGCGCTGCGCAGCAGGGTGTCGGCACGCTCGGACGCCCCCGCTCCCTGCAACAGTGATGCGAGGTCCACGGCCTGCTGGATGTTGCCCGGAACGATTCGCGGCGGGTCCGCGAACAGCTCGGCATGCCGCTCACGCAGAAGTGCGATCGCGCCGGAAAAGCGGCCGCTGCCGATCGCCTCGTCCCGCTTGATGCGCATGAACACGGCGTCGGCATCCCAGCGGTCGAGCAGGTTCAGGCGCAGGGCGATATTGCTCAGCTGCACGGCCTGATCGAAGTTCCCGCTCAGGTAACGGTGACGGGCCAGTTCCGCGAGGGCGCCGGCCTGGCGCGTCACGCGGTTTTCGAGGCGTTCCGCCCAGCGGTCGGCCGCGCCGAAGTCTTCCAGGGTGTGCGCGAGCAGCAACAGGCGCCTGGTGTTCTCGAGGTCATCCGGTGCGCGCGCGGCGGCTCGTACCAGGGTGCGCCACGCGGTGTCGAGGTCGCCGGTCGCCAGCCAGGTGTCGGCGGTTGCGCGGGCGGTGGCGGACGAGGCCGGCGCCACGCGCTCCGCCCGCGCGAACAGAGCCCGCGCCCGATCGAAGTCCGCCAGCGCGTCGCGCGCCCGGCCCAGCGCCATCCACCCGGACAGCGACCCCGCGTCGTGCCGCAGGACCGCGCCGGCCTGCACCATCGAGGCCTGCAGGGCGGCGGCTTCGTTGAACTGTTCGAAACGGCGCAGCAAACGCCAGGCGGCGGCGGGATCAGCATCCGGCGCGCCGTTCTTCGCCGGCGCAGCCGACGGCGCCAGGGGCGGCGGGCGCGCGGGCGATGCATCCGTCTGCCACAACGGCCGCGTGGCCAGCACCAGCATCGCCACGGTGATGAGGGCGATCAGTGCGGTTTTGGCCGAATCGCTGATGGCGCGCTCCTCAGTCGCGCGGCTCCTCGGGCCTGGGCTGCGGCACGACCTTCGGCAACTTGGTGCTCTCGATGACCTGTCCGAAGTACAGCGCGTGGACGAACAGGCGCTCCGTCCCACGCCAGTAGGCGCGGAACAGCGGATTGTTGGCGAAGCGCACGATCAGCCCGTCACCCTCGCGGTCGGCGACGACCGCCGGCTGTGAGCGCATCGCGTTCAGTCGCTCCGGGCCGATGAAGCCCGCGAGCAGCGGTTCGGCGGTGTAGCGGACCGGCGTGGCGTAGGGGTTCAGGCTCGGTTTCAGCGTCACGGTACCGCGGCGGAACAGCGGCAGTTCGGACCGCGTGTAGCCGAAAGCCAACGGGTGGCTCAGGTCGAGCGTCGCGGCCACGATCGCTCCGCCGATGGCCCGTTCGGCGCGGTCGTCGTCGTAATCCGCATAGGCGCGCGGCGTCGGTGCGGCCTCGTCGTCGTCCGAATCCTTTTCCGCCGCGCATTGCTTCGGATCAGGCTTGTAGCAGAGCCCCTCGGCCCACTCGGCGGCGCCGCCCACGGCGACGAGTATCCCGCCGTCGCGAATCCAGCGGGCGATGCGGGCCTCGTCGGACGCCGACAGGCGGTCGTAATCGCCATCGGCCATCAGCAGATGCGTGTAGTCGGCAAGGTCGACCCTGCGGAGCCGCTGCATTTCGACCACGGGAACCTCGATGCCGATGCGCTGGTCGAGCAGGTGCCACTGCTCGCCGGCGTCGTAGGCCGTCACGCCGTTGCCGCCGAGGATCAGCGGCCGGATCGGTTCAACCCGCGGAAAGTTGATTGAACCGAGATCCGGCCCGGACGCCGTCAGCGTGCTGGCCAGGCTGGCGATCCGCGTGCCGTCCAGCGCGGCCTCGGTGAGGATGTCGCGGATCGCCTCGAGTCGTTCGTCATCCTGGATCGCCGACTGCACGATCACGGTGCCGCGGTCGAAGGCGACCAGTCCGCTTGCGGTCTGCGCGGAGAACGGCTTTTTCGCGGTACGCACACGGGCTTCCGCGTCCAGCAGCCGCTGCAGCAACGGAGCCGCGCCGAGCTGATTCCACGGCACGGCCCAGGCCACCGCGTCCCCGTGCGGCGCCACGCCGTGGGTCGCCGCGGGCGCCGCCGTGGTCTTCGGCAGGCGCGACACCGTGGTGAAGGGCAGGTTGTAGGCCAGCGGCAGTGTCCAGGCCGAGACGTCGTAAAACGTGTTGTCGGCGAACTCGGTACGCATTTCCAGCATGCCCTGGACCAGGCCGAAGCGATCCTGCTCGGCCGGGATGACCCAGGCATGGCCGGGCTCGAAGCGCTGGCCGCCGGCCTGCACGACCTCGCCCAGCGGGCGAACCTCGATGCCGTGCAGTTCAAAGGTCTCCAGCAGCGCGTGGGCACGCTGCGGATCGCCATCGTCGGCGATCAGCCAGGCTTCGAAACCGGCGCGTTCGGCGCGCCGCCGCATCGTTGCGTTAAATCCGGCCTGGTAGCTTTTCAGCCGCTCGCGCAGGGACCAGGCGCCGCGCAGTGTGGAAAGCGAGACGGTGACCTGGTTGGCGATCGCCATGCGAAAGGTTTCCAGGCCGTTGCTGGTATCGAGCTGCTGGCCGCGGATCGAACGCTGCTCGAACAGGATGCCGATGCTGCCGTTGATGTCGGGATAGCTCGACCCCTTGCCGTAGTAGAAATCGTCGTAGGCCTCCTCAGTGAAATACGGCTGGCCGATTTCGTCCAGGGCTTCGGCATGAAAGGCGGCCAGGGCCCGGGTCAGTTCGAGGTTCTCCGGCGGCGTCAGCGGATTCTGCCGTGATGGCACGCCGGGCTGGAAGAAGAAACCGGGCAGCCGCCCCTGCTCGTGGTGGTCGGTCAG
>JARRQB010000220.1:0-3468 GCA_037382265.1 Gammaproteobacteria bacterium
GCGCAGCGCCCTGGTCTGGACGGTGCCCGAAGCGCGTCTCGAGCAGGTGCTCGGCTATTCGGACCAGGAGTTCATCGCACGCTTCCAGGAGCGCTTCGGCTACCGCCTCGGTCGCTTCACGCGGGTCGGCAGGCGCGCCGGTTACCCCCTGTCCTTCCTGCGCGTGCTCGACTCGGTCGACCGGCGCGTGGCCGTGATCGGCAACGCCGCCCACACCCTGCATCCGATTGCGGGGCAGGGTTTCAACCTCGGCGTGCGCGACGTGGCGGCGCTGGCAGAGGTGGTGGCCGAGACGCAGCGCGCCGCCGGGGACCTGGGCGGCGAGGCGACCCTTGCGGCGTACGAACGCTGGCGCCGCCGCGATCAACAGCGCGTCGCCTTCGCGACCGACAGCCTGGCGCGATTGTTCGGCAACCCGCTGCCGCCGCTGCGCCTGGCGCGCAACCTCGGCATGCTGGCGCTCGATGCCCTGCCCGGCGCCAAGCACGCGCTCGCCCGGGCGGCGATGGGTACCGCCGGTCCGCTGCCGCGCCTGGCGCGGGGTCTCGCCCTTGACTGATCCCGCCGCCAGCGCAGCATACGACGTCGCCGTGGTCGGCGGCGGCATGGTTGGGGCCACTTTGGCGGTAGCCCTCGGCGAGCGCGGCTTTCGCGTCGCCCTGGTCGAGGCGCGCGCTCCCGAGCGGAACTGGCCGGACGACTCGCACGACCTGCGGGTCTCGGCCATCACCCATGCCTCGCAGGCGGTGTTCGAGCGGCTCGGTGCCTGGCCGGCGATGGTCGCTGCGGGCGTTACGCCCTACCGAGCCATGCAGGTGTGGGACGCGCCGGGCTTCGGCGAGATTCGCTTCGAGGCTGCCGAACTGGGCGAGCCGGATCTTGGCCACATCATCGAGAACCGGGTCATCCAGGCCGCCCTGTGGGGCCGGCTCGAGGCCCTCGGCGAGGCCGTCCGGGTCATCTGCCCGGCCGGTGTGTCGGGGCTGGAGCCGGCGGCCGACGCGGGCGTTCGGCGGTTGTGGCTCGACGGGCACGAACCGCTGAGCGCGGCCCTGGTGGTTGCCGCCGACGGCGCCCGTTCGCGGGTGCGTGACCTGGCGGGGCTAGCGGTCGAGGGCCGTCCCTACGACCAGACCGCGGTGGTCGCCACCGTGCGTCCGGCGCACGGGCACGGCGAGACCGCCTGGCAGCGGTTCATGGCCGACGGGCCACTGGCGCTGCTACCGCTGGGCGAAGGGCTGTTCTCCATCGTCTGGTCGACCTCGTCGGCGCACGCCGACGAGCTGCTCGGCGCGAGCGACGCCGCGTTCGGCGCCGCCTTGACGCAGGCCAGCGAGGGCCGGGTCGGCGACATCGTCCCGGTCGGGCCGAGGGCGGCGTTTCCGCTGCGCCTGCAGCGGGCTACTGCATACGTCCTGCCGGGCATCGCCCTGGTGGGCGATGCCGCGCACGTCATCCACCCGCTGGCGGGGCAGGGCGTCAACCTCGGCATCCTGGATGCGGCGGCCCTGGTCGACGTGCTGGTCGAGGCCCGCAGCGCACGCCGCCGCCCGGGGGCGCTCGCGACGCTGCGCCGCTACGAACGTGCCCGCAAGGGCGAGAACCTCGGCGTGCAGTACGCGATGGACGGGTTCAAGCGGGTGTTCGGCAACGCCCTGCCGCCGGTGCGCCTGGTGCGCAACCTGGGGCTGCGGGCGGCCAACGACATCGGCCCGCTCAAGCGCCTGTTTGCCCGCATCGCGCTCGGTTCGTTGGGCGATCTCCCGACCCTGGCCCGGCCGGGGGGCTGACGTCCGTGCCGAAGGCGCGGCCGGCCCGGTCGCGCGGGCCGGCGATGCCTTGGGTTCACTCATTCCCTGTCGCGCAACGCGGTACCACAGCGACCATGCCGGCCGCGGTGTGACTGCGGACGGGAGTGATGCGCAGCCCGCGGCGATGTGGGTACTTGACAACAGTCGAGATTGCAATAGTATTGCGAATCATTCGCATTGTTGTTACTACTTCGAGAGCGAGTATTGCCATGAAGTCCGTCCTGCCGTTGCTGCCCCTGTTTGCCGCGTTGGGCCTGCCCGCCGCCGCGTCCGCCGACGAGGTCGTCGTCTACTCCGCGCGCAATGAGCACCTGATCAAGCCGCTGTTCGACCAGTACACGGCCGAGACCGGCGTAGAGATCAAGTTCATCACGGACAAGGAGGGGCCGCTGCTGCAGCGTCTGAAGGCCGAGGGCAAGCGTACCCCGGCCGACATGCTGATCACGGTCGACGCCGGCAACCTGTGGCAGGCGGCCGAGAGCGGCGTGCTGGCCGCGGTGGATTCCCCGGTGCTCCAGGCGAACGTGCCGGCGCACCTGCGGGACCCCGACAACCGCTGGTTCGGGCTGTCCGTACGGGCCCGCACCATCGCCTACAACACCGAGCGCGTCGCCCCGGCCGAGCTGTCCACCTACGAGGACCTGGCCGATCCCAAGTGGCGGGGCCGGCTGTGCCTGCGGACGTCCAAGAAGGTCTACAACCAGTCGCTGGTCGCCACCCTGATCGCCCGCCACGGCGAGCCCGAGGCAGAGCAGATCGTGCGCGGCTGGGTGGCGAACCTGGCCACCGAGCCCTTCTCCAACGACACCAAGGCGCTGGAGGCCGTGGCTGCGGGTCGCTGCGACGTCACCATCGTCAACACCTATTATTACGGCCGGTTGCTCAAGCAGAACCCCGACCTCAACGTCGCCCTGTTCTGGCCCAACCAGGGCGGCAGCGGCGTCCACGTCAACGTCTCGGGCGCCGGGATCACCCGGTACGCCAAGCACCCCGAGGCCGCGCAGGCACTGCTCGAGTGGCTCGCCTCGCCCGCGGCCCAGCAGACCTTCGCCGCGGTGAACATGGAGTACCCGGTCAACCCCGAGGTGGCGCCGGACGCGGCGGTCGCGGCGTGGGGCAGTTTCGAGGCGGACCGGCTGAACGTGGCCGAGGCCGGTCGCCTGCAGGCCGACGCGATCAAGCTGATGGACCGCGCGGGCTATCATTGATGCGGTGAACCCCACTGCCCGACCCGGGCGTGCCCGCCCGGGTCGGGGGCGCTTTTTTCCGGAACCCGAGGCCCGCTACGCCCTATCCGACCGACGCCGCCGCCCCGTCCGCCGGGGTGGAGTCCGCCCAGGGTGCCGCTTGGCGTTGGGCGAGCCGGGTGCTCGGCATCGTGGTGCTGGTGCCCCTGGCCGTGATCGTCGCCTCCTGGGTGACGGTGGACGCGGAGGTGTGGTCGCACCTCGCCGCGACGACCCTGCCCGATCTGCTGCTCAACACCCTGATCTTGGTGGTCGGGGTCGGTATCGGTACCGTGCTGCTGGGCGTCAGCCTCGCCTGGTTGACCTCCACCTGCGAGTTTCCCGGGCGGCGCTGGCTCGACTGGGCGCTGATGCTGCCGTTCGCGTTGCCGGCGTACGTGCTGGCCTTCGTGTTCCTGGGCGCGATGGAC
>JARRQB010000221.1:0-3450 GCA_037382265.1 Gammaproteobacteria bacterium
TGGACATGGCCGAGCCCGAGCGCACCGAGACCAGCAGCGGGTTGTCCGCTCCGCCGAAGACCTTGCCGGTCTTCTCTTCAAGGTTGCGCATGTGCTCGCGCACCTGGTCCATGACGCCCGCGGGCAGCTCGCGCTTGTTGTCGGCGAGATACTCCAGGCAGGCCGCGGTGGAGATGGTGAAGCCGGGCGGTACGTTCAGCCCGATCTGGGTCATCTCGCAGAGATTCGCCCCCTTGCCGCCCAGCAGCATCTTGTCCTTGCCGTCGCCTTCCTCAAACGAAAACACGTACTTGGTCGTTTTGCTCATGTACTCGGTCCCTTATTGCCTTGGCTGTCGATGGTCGCGGCGCCGTTCGTCGTTGCGAACCCTCCCAAAGGGCGGCGCCTGCGGCGGGTATGGGCGCCGATTGTCCCGGGCACGCCGGGGCCAACACAAGTGACATGGATTAAACGGGGGCGCATTTCCGCCTCGCACCGCCGCGGCGCCCGCGGAAGATTTCGGTACACTTGCGTGCTGCCGAGTGGCTTGACCTTGCGCAGCCCGCCCGGACAGCGCTTTGGCTTAAGCTTTCGGAATGACCGCGCGGCACGCGCCGGCGAACCTCAAATGAACACCACGGGAGTCCCTTGATGGCGTACGGTACCGAAGACATCCGCAACCTGGCCCTGGTCGGGCACGCCGGCTCCGGCAAGACCACGCTGGCCGAGGCCCTGCTCGCCGCGGCCGGCCGGATCCCGGTGGCTGGCCAGGTGGAGAACGGCAACACCGTGTTCGATCACGATGCGCTCGAGAAGGCCAAGGGTCGGTCGCTCGACGCGGCGCTGGCCTCGTTCGACTGGGCCGGCTGCCACGTCAACCTGCTCGACACCCCCGGTGCGCCGGACTACATGGGCAAGGCGGTGGCGGTGCTGCCCGCCGTCGAGACCGCCGCGGTGGTGATCAATGCCCAGGCCGGCATCGAATCGGTGACGCTGCGCATGATGCGGCGCGCCGCCGAGCGCGATCTTTGCCGCCTGATCATCGTCAACCAGATCGACGCCGAAGACCTCGACCTCGAAGACCTGCTGGGGCAGATTCAGGAGACCTTCGGCAAGGAATGCCTGCCGCTCAACCTGCCGGCCGACGGCGCCACCCGGGTCGTCGACTGCTTCTTCAACCCCGCCGGCGACAGCGACTTCTCCAGCGTCCCCGACGCCCACCAGGCGCTCATCGACCAGGTCGTCGAGGTCGACGAGGAGCTGATGGCGCTCTACCTGGAACAGGGCGAGGAACTCGCGCCGGAGCAACTGCACGCGCCGTTCGAGCAGGCCCTGCGCGAGGGCCACCTGATCCCGGTGTGCTTCGTTTCCGCCACGACCGGCGCCGGCGTCGGCGAGCTGCTCGACGTGATCGCCAAACTCGCGCCGAACCCGGCCGAGGGCAACCCGCCGCAGTGCCTGATCGGCGAGGGCGAGAAGGCCCGGCCGTACCAGGTCGTCCCCGACCCCGCCAAACACGTGGTCGCACACGTCTTCAAGGTCATGTTCGACCCCTTCGTGGGCAAGCTCTCGCTGTTCCGGATCCACCAGGGGACGGTCACCAAGGACAGCCAGCTGTACATCGGCGACGGCCGCAAGCCGTTCAAGGTGGGGCACCTGTTCACCCTGTTCGGCAAGGACCACCCCGAGGTGCCGACCGGCATACCCGGCGACATCCGCGCCGTCGCCAAGATCGACGACATCCACCCGGACGCCATCCTGCACGACTCGCACGACGAGGACTACCTGCACTTGCAGCCCTCGCGCTTCCCGCTGCCGGTGGCTGGGCTGGCGATCCGCGCCCGCACGCGCAACGACGAACAGCGCATCGCCGAGGCCCTGCACAAGCTGCTCGAGGAGGATCCCTGCCTGTCGCTGGAGTCGAACCAGACCACGCGGGAGACGGTGCTGCGCGGCTTGTCCGAACTGCACCTGCGCACCGCGCTGGAGCAGCTGCAGGACCGCTACCGGCTCGAGGTCGAGACCAGCACCCCGAGCGTGGCCTACCGCGAGACCGTGACCAGCCGGGCGGAAGGCCAGCACCGCCACAAGAAGCAGACCGGCGGCGCCGGCCAGTTCGGCGAGGTGATGCTGCGCGTCGAGCCGCTCGGGCGCGGCGAGGGTTTCCAGTTCGCCTCCGAGGTGGTCGGCGGCGCCATTCCCTCGGCGCTTATCCCGGCCGTGGAAAAAGGCGTGCGCGAGGCGCTGACCGAAGGCGCCATCGCCGGCTACCCGATCGTCGACCTCCGCGTGGTGGTGACCGACGGCAAGCACCACCGGGTGGACTCCAATGAGGTGGCCTTCGTCACCGCCGGCCGCAAGGCGGTGTTCGACGCCGTGCGCAAGGCCCGGCCGGTGATCCTGGAACCCATCGTCAACCTCGACGTGCAGGTGCCGCAGGACGACATGGGCAGCATCACCGGCGACCTGTCGGGCCGCCGCGGCCGCATCCTCGGCACGCGCTCGCTGCCGCACGGCCGGCTCGCGATCACCGCCCAGGCGCCGCTCGCCGAACTCGACGACTACCCCGAGCGCCTCAAGGCGATGACTGCCGGCGCCGGCAGCTACACGCTGGAGATGGCAGACTACGAACCGGTCCCGCCGCCGCTGCAGAAAGAGCTGTGCAGCGCCTACCAGGGCGAACGCGACGAGGACTGAGGCAGGACCTGGCCAAAGCGCCCGACGGCGGGGGCCTGCGGCCCCGTCCGGGTGGCGCGCTGCTGCCGCTCGAATCTCCCGCACACCGGGACGCCGGTTCCCCGAAACTGGCCTTTTGCGCCTATTCTGTTAGCTTGTTGCAATCATGAACAGGCACCAAAACCCCTACCTGGACGAGCGGGCGCGCACGTCCCTGGCACGGCTGCTGCCGCGCATCGAGGCCCGGTTCAAGGACCAGGCCGACCCGGCGGAGTGGGAGAACTACGTCGAGCGGCTGACGCGGCACTTCCAGCGCCTGTTCGACCGCCTGTTTGCGCTCTACGGCAACCACTACGACTTCTTCTATCACCTCGAGAGCGTCCTCATGTCGGCCACGACCATGTGGCTGCACCGGGCGCCCGAGCTCAAGGCCCTGGACGCGCTGCGCGAATCCGACCCCCAATGGTACCTGTCGCACCGCATGATCGGCGCCATGTGCTACGTGGACCAGTTCGCCGGCGACCTCAAGGGCCTGCGCGAGCGCATTCCTTATCTGACCGAACTGGGCATCACCTACCTGCACCTGATGCCGCTGTTCCGCTCGCCCAGCGGCGACAACGACGGCGGCTACGCGGTGAGCAGCTATCGCGAGGTCAATCCGGACCTCGGCAGCATGGAGGAACTCGCCGAACTGGCGAGCGAACTGCGCTATCACGGCATCTCGCTGACCCTCGACTTATGTTCAATCACACCTCCGACGAGCACCCCTGGGCGCAGCGCGCGCTCGAGGGCGAC
>JARRQB010000222.1:0-3413 GCA_037382265.1 Gammaproteobacteria bacterium
GTTCAAGGAAGCCTGGGCCGGCGAGGCCGATTGCCGCAACTGCGCGCTGCGCAGTTCGGTGCTGTTCGCCGGCCTCGAGGAGGCGGACTTCGAACGCTTGCACAAGCCCATCGACCAGTTCGTGCTGCAGCCCGGCGCCATGCTCTACTACGCCGGTCAGCAGGGCTCCCAGATGTTCACCATCCGCAGCGGCCTGGTGAAGCTCTCCCAGCTGCTGCCCGACGGCAGCCAGCGCATCGTGCGCCTGATGCGCAGCACCGACATCATCGGCCTCGAGACCCTGCTCGATCAGCCCTACGAGCACGACGCCGTGGTCATGCAGCGCACCGAGATCTGCGCCCTGCCGGTGGCGGTGGTGCGCGAGCTGCAGGCGCGGAACCCGGCGCTGCACACGGAACTGCTCGCGCGCTGGCAGCGCGCGCTCAAGGACGCCGACGAGTGGATCACCCAGCTGTCCACCGGTTCGGCGAAACAGCGCGTGGCCCGCCTGCTGCTGCGCCTGGTCAAGGACGAGCCGAGCAGCGAGTGCGAGTTGTTCGGCCGCGAGGACATGGGCGCCATGCTCGGCATCACGACCGAGACGGCGAGCCGAACCGTGGCGGAATTCAAGCGCCAGAGCCTGCTGCTGGAGACCAGCACCAACCGCTTCCTGCTCGACGTCCCCAACCTGCGCCTGATCGCCGACCTCTGAAGTCTTCGGGCGATTGCGCATTTTCAATGCGCCCGCCGCCGCCGAGGCGTCAACTTGGCAGGGCCCGCCAGCCCGACCAGGAACCGCGATGAAGCGCACCCAGCTGCTCGAGAGCTACCCGATCTTTGCGCTGGAAATCGGCAGGGAGGAGACCAGCCTGCGGGACGTCGAGGCCATCGCCGCCTATCTGCGCGCGCAGATCGAGGCGGAACCGGCGGCCACCTACATCGCCACCTTCGACCACCACGCCCACACCCGCGGGCTGCCCGACGGCCAGATCGCCCCGGAGATTCAGGCGGCCTGCAACGTCGTGTTCTGTTTCGGGCTGACCCTGCCCGACCCGCAGGCACTGGCGCTGCGACCCCGATCGATCGGCATCGCGGCCCTGCCCGGGCATTTCGTGATCAGCTTCCTCGAAACGCCTATGCCGGTCGCCAACAGCGCCATGGAGCGCTGGGCGCTGGCACTGCGCGATGGCGCGGCCGGGGACCGGGCGCACTGAATCGTGCGGGTCGCCATCATCAGTCAGAACTTCCGCAGCAGCGAGGCAGACCTCGCGCGCGCCGCCCGGGCGGCCTATGCCTGGGCGGCGCAACGGGTCTGAGGGGGGCTTACATCGCCATTTCGAGGTCGGTCTGCACCGCCTCGACGCCGGCGCGGGCGCACTCTTCGTCCGTCTCGCCCGCCGGCGCACCGGACACGCCGACGGCACCGAGCAGGGCCCCGCCGACCTCGATGGGCACCCCGCCGGCCGACATGACCAGGCCGTCCACGCGCCCGACCGGGGTGTTGCCGCGATCCTCCATGGCCGAGGTCGCGGCGTTGAAGTTGGCCGCCGTATAGGCCTTCTGGGCACTGATATTGAGGGTCAGCGGGGCCGCGATGGTGTCGCGCAGGGTAACCTGCACCGTGCCGTCGCGATCGACCACGGTGGCGGCGACCTGGATGCCCTTCTCGCGGCAGGCGTTGATCGTCGCCTGGGCAATACGCACCGCCGTGTCCATGCTCAGGCGCTTGACCTGCACCGTCATGGGCTCTTCCGCCGAGGCGGCGGGGGCACCCAGGGCGAGGGCCACGGCTGCCGCTGCAAACGTCTTCTTCATGATGTCCTCCTGCTCGGTTGGTATTGTGCGGGCGATAGTTACCGCAGGCGGACCAACATGCAACAGGACAAGCAGCAGGAACACCAAGGTTTTTTCGACACGCCCGCCACAGCAGCCTGCTCGGCCCCAGGCCCCAGGCCCCAGGCCCTAGGCCCTAGGCCCCAGGCCCTAGGCCCGGTCCGCCGTAGCGACGGCGGACATAATCGGCAACGATCTGCTTGAATTCCGCGGCAATGTTGTCGCCCTTGAGCGTGGTGAACTTCTCGCCGTCGACGAACACCGGCGCGGCGGGACGCTCGCCGGTGCCGGGCAGGCTGATACCGATGTTGGCGTGCTTGCTCTCGCCCGGGCCGTTGACCACGCAGCCCATGACCGCCACGTCCATCTCCTCCACGCCCGGGTAGCGCTCGCGCCAGCCCGGCAATTGCTCGACCAGGAAGCCCTGGATCTCCTGCGCGAGCTGCTGAAAATAGGTACTGGTGGTGCGCCCGCAGCCGGGGCAGGCGATGACCGCCGGCATGAAGGCGCGCAGGCCCATGGCCTGCAGGATCTCCTGCGCCACCCGCACCTCCCGGGTGCGGTCGCCGCCGGGTTCCGGGGTCAGCGAGATGCGTATGGTGTCGCCGATGCCCTCCTGCAGCAGCACCGAGAGCGCCGCGGTCGAGGCGACGATGCCCTTGGACCCCATGCCGGCCTCGGTGAGGCCCAAGTGCAGGGCGTAGTCGCAGCGCCGTGCCAGCTCGCGGTAGACCGCGATCAGGTCCTGCACCCCGCTCATCTTGCACGACAGCACGATGCGCTCGCGACCGAGGCCGATGGCCTCGGCCTGTTCGGCGCTCTGCAGGGCCGAGGCGACCATGATCTCGCGCGTCATGGCGTCGGCGTCCTTGGGTTCGGCCGCGCGTGCGTTCTCGTCCATCATGCGCGCCACCAGACCCTTGTCCAGCGAGCCCCAGTTGACGCCTATGCGCACCGCCTTGTCGTGGCGCAGCGCGGTCTCGATCATGCTGGCGAAGGCCGCGTCGCGGGTCTGGCCGCTGCCGACGTTGCCGGGGTTGATGCGGTACTTGGCGAGCGCCTCGGCGCAGGCCGGGTGTTCGGCCAGCAGCTTGGCGCCGTTGAAGTGGAAATCCCCGACCAAAGGCACGTCGACGCCGTCGGCGGCGAGCGCCGCGTGGATGCGCGGCACCGCGGCGGCAGCCGCCTCGTTGTTGACGGTGATGCGCACGATCTCCGAACCGGCCGCCGCAAGCGCCGCGACCTGGCGCACCGTCGCCTCGACGTCGGCGGTGTCGGTGTTGGTCATCGACTGCACCACGACGGGCGCGCCGCCGCCGATGAGCACGTCGCCGACGCGCACGGCGACGGTGGGGTGACGGGAGATGGCGGGGTGGGACATGCGAGATCGCCCTTGGTGGTCGCTTCAAGGCAAATAGCATATAGGGCCTTGACGGCAGGGCCTAGGGCCTTTACGGCAGGGCCTAGCGCCTAGCGCCTAGGGCCGTAACGGCAGGGCCAAGGGCCCGCAGAGTGCCGGCGGCCGAGACGAGGGCGCAAACCCAGAGGCGAGGCATCCCGCCACGCACAAGGCAGCCATTCTTTGCCTTTCCTAGGCGCTA
>JARRQB010000223.1:0-3404 GCA_037382265.1 Gammaproteobacteria bacterium
TCCCCTTCCTACGCCAGCTGCCGGTGATCGTACTCATGGTGGTCGGCGTGCTCGTAATCGAGTCGCTCGGCATGTACGCGACGGCGTTCATGATGCTGTTTCTGGTGAGCTATTGGTATTCGCCGCCGGGACCCTGGGGGCGGCGCCTGGCATTCAGCGTTGGTCTGGCGCTAGGGTTCAGTGCCCTGATGTATGGGCTGTTCTCGGTGCTGCTCAAGGTGCAGGTGCCACGTGGCTGGTTGATGTGATGCAGCCGGCGGTGGAATTGATTGCGGCCTCAAGGCCGACCAAACACGTCCGGGCAAGACCCGGTTCAACGAGAAAACCAGTGAGGAGGACTTTGCTATGGCTCTGAAATCAAAGATATTGATGCAGTCAGTCGTCGGGGGTGTGCTCGGCTTGTCGATCTCGGCCGGGGCCGTCATGGCGGAATACCCGGATCGCCCCATCAGCGTCACCGTGTCCTACGGCGCGGGCGGCGCCACCGTCTTCCAGGCGCGCATCGTCACCATGATGGCGGCGAAGGAAGACAAAGAGGGCAAGCCGGTCTACCTGAACGGCCAGCCGATGGTCATCGTCAACCGTCCCGGTGCCGGCGGCCAGGTTGGCTGGAACAAGTTCGTCGAACAGGCCAAACCCGACGGCTACGAGTTGGCTGCCTACAACGTGCCGCACTTCATCGCGCAGTCGATCGTCTTTCCGAGCAAGGTCAAGTACAGCATCGACAATCTGGAGCCGATCGCCAACTGGGGCGCGGACCCGGCGGTGCTGATCGTGGGCAAGGACAGTCCCTTCAATTCGGTGCAGGACTTCGTCGACTACGCCAAGAGCAACCCCGGCAAGATCACCGTCTCGGGTGCGGGACTTTTCGTCGGCCATCACATCGCCAATCTGCAGCTCGACAAGGCCGCCGGCATCGAGACCAAGTACGTGCCCTCCGGCGGCGGCGTGAAGGCCATGCAGTTCGTGATCGGCGGCCAGACCATGGCCGGGTTCAACAACCTGTCGGACGCCTACCGCAACCAGGACCGCATCAAGATCCTGGCCGTGGCCGACCTGGAACGCAACGATTTCCTGCCCGACGTGCCGACCTTCAAGGAGTTGGGCATCGACGTGGACGACAGCAGCGTCAACTTCCGCGGCATCATGGCGCTGAAGGGCACCCCCGACGAGGTGATCGCGACCCTGGCCGAGAAGGTGCCGGCCATGTTCCAGGACAAGAAGGGCGTCGACAAGATGAAGGAAGGCGGCTCGCCGATGCGCGTCATGCCGCGCGAGAAGGTACAGGCCATGTGGAAGGAGCGTCAGGCCTACCTGACCGAGTTGCTGAAGGATCTGCGCAAGGACGACTGATGCTTGGCGACGCCCGACCCCGCCGCCGGGGTCGGGCTAACGCGGCGCCGACCGGGATGCCGTGCGTAGCGTACGGATAGCGGGGATGACCGGCCCGAACCGCGCCCGGCAGGGTGAACCGCGTGTGGCACGAAGTCCCGATCGAGGAACCTTGGCATGAATGCGATACCGACGACGTCAGACGACGCTCAGGCTAGGGCGGCCGAGATCGTGGGCCCGTTGATCGAAAAAGCGCGGGCGGCACAGGCCGAGTACGCGAGCTTCGATCAGGCCCGCGTGGACGAGGTGGTAACCGCCGTCGGCTGGACCTTGCTCGAACCGGACACCAACCGGCGCCTGGCCGAACAGGCGGTCGCCGACACCGGGCTCGGCCGGGTCGAGGACAAGGTCACCAAGAACCACCGCAAGACGCTGGGCCTGCTGCGTGATCTCAAGCGCGCGCGCAGCGTCGGGGTGATCGCCGAGTACCCCGAACAGGGTCTGATCGAGATCGCGCGTCCGGTCGGCGTGGTCGGGGCCGTGGTGCCTTCCACCAACCCGGTAGCGACGCCTTACAACAAGACGCTCAACGCCCTGAAGGGCGGCAACGCCGTGATTCTCGCGCCATCGCCCAAGGGTGATGCCGTGTGCGGTGAGATCGTCGAGCTGATGCGCGGTGCACTGCGCCGCGTGGGCGCGCCGCAGAATCTGGTGCAGAAACTGCCCGGGCCTGTCAGCAAGGCCCTGACGCTCGCGATGATGCGCGCGGTGGATCTGGTGGTGGTCACCGGGTCGCAGAACAACGTGCGCGCCGCCTACACCTGCGGTACCCCGGCGATCGGCGTGGGTGCGGGGAATGTGCCGACCATTGTCGACGAGACCGCCGACTTGGCGGCCGCGGCGGCCAGGATCGCCGCCTCCAAGACCTTCGACAATGCCACCAGCTGCTCCTCCGAGAACAGCTTGATCGTGTTGGACGGGGTCTATGACGCCGTGATCGACGCCCTCTGCGCGAACGGCGCGAAAGTGTTGGACACCGCGGAGAAGGAGCGGCTGCGGGAGACCATGTGGCCGGACGGCAAGCTGAGCGGCCGGGTCACCGCCAAGTCGGCCGACGAGATTCTCGACGCGGCGGGCATCGACCGCGGCGGTCGTTCGGTCAGCGTGATCCTGGTCGAGGAACCGGCTCTGGACCCGCGCAGTAAATTCACCGACGAGAAGCT
This sequence comes from Gammaproteobacteria bacterium, assembly GCA_037382265.1. Lineage (GTDB taxonomy): Bacteria > Pseudomonadota > Gammaproteobacteria > Chromatiales > Chromatiaceae > JARRQB01. The sequence goes on from JARRQB010000223.1 coordinate 2,556, forward strand.
CAGTCCGGTGCTCACCGTCTTCCGGGCGGTTGATTTCGCGCACGCCTGCGAGCTGGCCCGCGGGGTGCTGGACGTCAAGGGCAAGGGCCACTCGATCGGCATCCACTCGACCGACGACCAGCGCATCCTGCGGCTCGGACTGGAGTTGCCGGTGTGCCGGGTCATCGTCAACCAGGCGCACTGTTTCGCCACGGGCGGGGCGTTCGACAACGGGCTGCCGTTCTCGCTGTCGATGGGTTGTGGCACCTGGGGCGGCAACAACATCTCCGACAACATGAACTACCGTCACTACCTCAACACCACGCGCATTGCGCGCACCATCCCCCCGGACGAGCCCGCGCTGGAGGAGATCTTTGGCGAGTACTGGCGCAAGTACCGCTTGGGTCCGGCGGCGGCCGAGGAGTCGGGGCAATGAACACGGTGAGGTCCCTCATAGACCGCCATGCGCACACCCAACCGCAGGGCACCTTCCTGATCGCCCCGGAAAAGGCAGGCGTCATGACGTACGAGCGGTTGCGCGCGCACGCCCTGGACATCGCCGCCCGACTGGCCGCGCTCGACGTCGGGGAAGGGGGGAAGGTCGCCTTTCTACTACCCAACGGTTACTGGACGGCGGCCCTGTTCCTCGGCGTCATGTACAGCGGGCGCGTGGTCGTGCCGCTCAACGCCGTGTCCGGCGACGCCGCTCTGTCCTTCGTGATCGAACACTCCGACTGCCGGGTGTTGTTTGTCGACGAGGGCAACCGCGAGAAGTACGCCGGCGTGCTCGCGGCGGTTTCGGACAACGTCCGCGTCATCCCGACCGGTCTCGACGAGGGACCGGAATGGCCGGAACAGGGCGGCGCGGCG
>JARRQB010000224.1:0-3382 GCA_037382265.1 Gammaproteobacteria bacterium
CAGCTGGCGTTTCGGCCAGTGCATCGCGACAAACGCATCCTGTTGGACGGCGGGCTGCTGAACCCGGTGCCGATCGCCCCGACCTCGGGCTACCCTACCGACCTCACGGTGGCCGTTAGCGTCACCTCGCCGCCGGTCGCCGAACCCTTGGGGCCGGAGCCCGAAGACGACGCCGAGGGGGATGACGCCGAGGGCGGCTACCGCGAGCAGATCGAGTTGTTCTTCAAACACATACAGGAGGTTTTGAAGGGCAACCACAGCTCGAACGACGCGGACAAGAACGAGCAGGTGTCGTTGTTGGACGTGATCCTGGCCTCGATCGAGTTGATGCAGGAGACCATCACGCGCTTCAAGCTCGCGGCCTATCAACCGGACCTGCTCATCGAGATCCCTTCCAACGTGTGCGAGGGCCACGAGTTCTACCGCGCCCGGGATATCATCCGGGCCGGCGAGCACTGGGCGAACAAGGCGCTGGAGCGGTGGGAGTCGGACCCGAGGAACCTGGAATGACCACCGAAGGCATCGTCAAGTACCGCCTGGAGTTCAGCGACGGCCCGGCCCCCGACGCCACCGGCACCGGCGCACTGCGCGCTTGGCAGCTCATCTGTCGGCGCCTCGAGCTGGTCGGCCGGGACCCGGCTCGCTACGGGGGCTGCGCCTACGGCAACCTGTCGCGGCGCATCGCCCGCCGGCGCTTCGTGATCAGCGGCACTCAGACCGCGGGGCACGCACGGCCGGCACCGGGCGACTACACGCTGGTGACCGAATGGTCGATAACCGACAACCGGGTCAACGCCGAGGGGCCGTGCCGTCCTTCATCGGAATCGCTCACCCACGCGGCACTGTACGAACGCGACCCGGCAATCCACTTCGTCATCCACGTCCACAGCCCGGAGATCTGGCACGCCGCCGCGGCGCTCGGCCTGCCCGCCACGGACCCGGACGTGCCCTACGGCACCCCCGCGATGGCCGAGGAGGTCTGGCGGCTGTTCGACCACGGCGACCTGGGCCCCGCCGGCGTGTTCGCCATGGGCGGGCACGAGGACGGCGTCGTGGCCTACGGCAACGACGCAGCATCGGCGGGACTGCCGCTGATCGGGCTGCTCGCGCAAGCCCTGCAGCATCGAGGAGCTGAGGCGAACGTCCGGCGGTAGGCGCGGCCAGGCGCACGGGCGTGACCGGGCATCAGGCCCCGCGCAGTCGTACCGATCACTCGGCCTCAGGCGCCAGGCCCCCGGCCTTTGACAAAGCCGGCTTCGGCCAGCCGGTCCCAGGTCAAACCGCTGCCGCCTTGCGCCTGCGCGGCGTCCCCCAGCAGCAGGCGCTCGAGATAGCGCGCGATCAGGTCGACCTCGAGATTCACCTGCGTACCGGACGCGTAGCCGCCCATGATCGTCTCCCGCAGGGTGTGCGGCACGCTGTTGAGCTGAAAGCGTGCGCCCTCGACGGCGTTGACCGTGAGACTGGTGCCGTCGACGGCGATCGACCCTTTATGCGCGATGTAGCGGGCGAGTGTGGCGGGAGCCTCGATCTCGAAACGCACCGAGCGGGCGTCGTCGCGGCGCTCGCGCACCGTGCCCACACCGTCGACGTGACCGCTGACCAGGTGGCCGCCGAGACGGTCCGCGAGGCGCAGTGCCTTTTCGAGATTCACCCTGCTGCCAGCCACCAGGCCGCCGAGCGAGGTCAGCGACAGGGTCTCGCGCGAAACGTCGGCCGCGAACCCGTCGCCGGGCAGTTCGACTGCGGTCAGACAGACACCATTGACTGCGATGCTGTCGCCCGGCGCGACGTCGGAGAGATCGAGCTTACCGGTGCGGATCACAAGCCGCACGTCGCCGCCGCGCGGCTCCAGCCGCGCCACCTCGCCCACTGCCGTAATGATTCCGGTAAACATCTTGCTACCTCCCGATCGGACAAGGCGTGACGGCGTCATCCGCCGCACCATTACGCGCCGCGTCGCACCGCCCCGACACGGATCCCGGGTGCGCGCGCCGACGTTGCGCCGGCTCAGGCCCTGACGGCGGTGATCCGCAGGTCGGCACCGACTTGGCGCACGTCCTGAAAGACCAGCTCGGCGCGATCGGCCATGGCCGTCAGCCCGGGCATGTGGAACAGGCCGCGCGCCGCATCGCCCATCACGTGCGCGGCCACGTAGACCACGAACTCGTCGACCAACCCGCTGCTCAGGAAGGCGCCCGCAAGCGTCGGCCCGGCCTCGACCAGCAGTTCGTTGACCTCCAGCCGGCCGAGGGCGTCGAGCAAGGCGTCGAGGGCGACCCGCCCGTCTGAGGCTGCGGGCAGCATCAGCACCTCTGCGCCGGCCGCCTGCAGGGCCTCGATCCGGCGGGGCGAGGCCTCGGCCCCGACGATCAGCGTCCTGCCCGGGAGTCCGACCAGGCGCGCTTGCGGGGGCGTCCGCAAGGCGGAATCGAGCACCACCCGCAGCGGCTGACGCAGCGGGTCGTCGCCGACCACGCCCGGCAGTTCCGCAGCGGCAAGACGCACGTTCAGCGACGGGTCGTCGGCCAGCACGGTGCGCACGCCGGTGACGATGGCCGAGCTGCCGGCACGCAGCCGCTGGACGTCGCGGCGTGCGGCCTCGCCGGTGATCCAGCGACTCTCGCCGCTCGCCATCGCCGTACGGCCGTCCAGGCTCATCGCGAGTTTGCACCGCACGTAGGGTCGACCGGTCTGCATGCGGCGCACGAAGCCGGGATTGAGCGCACGCGCCTCGGTCTCCAGCACGCGGACGTCGACACGCACGCCGGCGGCACGCAGGCGGGCGATGCCTTCGCCGGCGACCAACGGATTCGGGTCCTGCATGCCGACGACCACGCGGGAGATGCCGGCCTCGAGCAGGGCATCGGTGCACGGCGGCGTGCGGCCGTGGTGACAACAGGGCTCGAGGGTCACGTAGGCGGTCGCCCGGCGCGCGGCGGTGCCGGCGGCCGCCAGTGCCAGGCGCTCGGCGTGCGGCTCGCCAGCACGCCGGTGCCAACCCTCGCCCACGGCGCGGCCGTCCTGAACCACCACGCCGCCCACACGGGGGTTGGGATCGGTGGTGTAGCGGCCGCGCTCGGCGAGCCGCACTGCCGCGCTCATCCAGGCGGAATCGCCAACGTTCACGACTTGGCTTTGTCGGCTTCCTCGAGCAGGTCGAGCTGGTGCCGACGCTCCTCGGGCGTGAGCTGACGCTCCAGACGCTCAATCTCCTCGCGGAAGGCATTGACATCCTGGAACTGACGGTAGACCGACGCGAAACGCACGAAGGCGACCTGGTCGAGACGGCTGAGTTCCTCCATCACCAATTCGCCGACATGGCGGGAGCTGACCTCGGTCTCGCCGCTGGCCATCAGCTTGCGCGTGATGTGGTTGATCG
>JARRQB010000225.1:0-3376 GCA_037382265.1 Gammaproteobacteria bacterium
CCCGCGTCTCCGGCTCGGAGGCCGGCGCTGCCCCGGGGCTGAGCTCGATGTCGCGGACCGTTTCGCCGTGCGCCCTGTAGGGCACCGTGTTCGGCGTCCAGTTGGCCGTCGGCCAGTTGCGGTTCAGGTCGACCCCGCGTGCGTTGCCGCGCGTGCCGAGCACGGTGCCGTCCGGATTGGCGTTGAGGATCACCGGCGTCGCCAGCGCGGACTCCGGGATCGAGCGCAGGGCCTCGGACAGCACAATGGTGGATTCGCTCTCGTCGCCGTGCATCGCGGCCATCACCAGCAGGTCGACCGGCCCTTCGGCCGGGCCGTAGACGTTCAGCGCCGCGCCATTGACCGACGTGCCGTAACATCGCGGGCGGTGCCGCACGATGCCGCGCCGTGCGCGCGGAACGAGGGATGCTTCGGCTGTGGATTCCATGGGCGCACGCTATCACCGGCGATGCGTCCAGACAAGATGCCGCACGCGGTCTGTGGGGCGGCGTCGCCGGCGTGGCTGGTGTAAGCTTGCGGGGTGTCCGTTCCGCCCGTTCGCAGCACGCATGACCCATGGAGCTTTCGATGAATCGTCCCGACCGCAGGTCCCGGCGCCGCCGGGGGTTCCGCTTCGCCGCGGCGCTCGGCCTGGCGCTGAGCCTGCCGGTCGCCGCCGCGCCGCCCGTGGATAAGGCGACGCTCGACGCCGGCCTCGACGCAATCGTTGCGGGCGAGGTCGCCGGGTCGCCGGAGCTGGCCGGCCTGCAGGTGCTGGTGCTCGGTGGCGGCGAGGTGGCCTACGAATACGCCGGCGGCTTCGCGCGACTGGTGGGCGCTGACCGGGTGCCGATGGGCCCGGAACACCGCATGCGGGTGGCTTCGATCTCCAAGCTGGTCGTGGCGCTCGGCCTGATGCGCCTGGTCGAAGCCGGCATCGTCGACCTCGATGCGGACGTTTCCGGCTACCTGGGCTTCGTGCTGCGCAACCCGAATTTTCCGGAAGATGCGATCACCCTTCGCATGCTGCTCTCGCACACCTCGTCGATCCGCGACGGCGGCTACTACTGGCTCGAAGCCGGCGAACGGTTCGCCGATTTCTTCATGCCGGGCCGGCCGCATTACGAGGACGGCGCGCACTTCGCGTCGGGCCCCGGCCGCCAGCCGGGCGTCTGGTTCACCTACGCCAATCTGAACTTCGGCGTCGTCGCGGCCGTGATCGAGCGGGCCAGCCGCATGCGGTTCGACCAGTACATCCGCCGCGAACTGTTGCAGCCGCTCGGCCTCGAGGCCCGCTTCAATGTCTGCGACCTGTCGGCCGTGCATCCCGAGCACATCGCGACCCTGTACCGCAAGCGCACGGACGACGAGATCTGGCAGCCGGGCGGCGACTGGGTGGCGCAGCTCGACGACACCGCCTTCGCCTGCCACTACGGCCGTGCGCCGGTGCCGCGCGGGGCGCCGCCGGGCGACATTTTGCCAGGCTACGTGCCGGGCACGAACCCGACACTGTTCTCGCCCCAGGGCGGTTTGCGCGCCTCGGCCCGCGACCTGGCCGTCATCGCCCGCATGCTGCTGGCCGACGGATTCGGCGGTGGCGGTCGCTTTGGCGGCGTGCGGATTCTCGACGCCACGTCGGTGCGGGCCATGCGTCAGCCGCAGTGGGTCTATGACGCCGGGCATCCGAACGGCGACACCGGCGAGGGCCCGGCTTCGCAAGACGCCGCGCAGCGCCCGCTGTTCACGCGCTGGGGACTGTCGATGCAGTTGGTCGATCTCGCGGACTGGGGCCTGACCGCCGAACCGCGGCCGCTGGCCGGACACCTCGGCGAGGCCTACGGCCTGCTCGGCCAGTTCTGGCTGGACTTCGAGACGGGCGACGGCCTGATCGCCCTGATCAGCGGCGCGGCCGACGATCCCGACCGGCATCCCGGTCAGACGCCGCTGTACCGCCCGTCGGAGGAGATCATGCGCTGGTGGCTGCAGCATTTTCCGCGCGGTGCGCCCCGACCGCGGCCGGACCCGCCCGCCGCGAAGGAGGAATGAATCCCGATGCCCGACACCATCACCATTCCGGCGCGGTTCAACGGTCCGGCCGATTCGGGCAACGGCGGCTACAGTTGCGGCCGGCTCGCCGCCTTCATTCCGGGGCCGGCGCGGGTGCGCCTGCATGCGCCGCCCCCGCTGGATACGCCGCTCGAGGTCGTGCGGCACGTCGATGGCCACGTCGAGCTGCGGGATCGCGACACCCTGGTGGCCAGTGCCTGGCCGGCGCCGCTGCAACTCGACGTCCCGCCGGCGCCCACGCTGGCCCAGGCCGAGGACGCCGCCACGCGCTTCAGGTTTTACGAGGGGCATCTCTTTCCGACCTGTTTCGTATGCGGCCCCAAGCGCCCGGCCCATGACGGCCTCGGGATTTTTGCCGGGCCGGTAAGCGACTGGAGCCTGTTGGCCGCGCCATGGCGGCCGGCGCCCGACCTGCTCGACGAGGCCGGCGCGGTGCGCGCGGAGTTCGTCTGGGCCGCGCTCGACTGTCCCGGCTGTTTCGCCGCCATCGGCGAGAACGAACGGACCGCGGTGCTCGGCGAGCTCCATGCCGAACGGCTGGCCGCGGTTCCGGGCGATCAGCCCCTGGTGGCCTTTGCCTGGCCGCTCGGCCACGACGGCCGCAAGATGTTCGCCGGCACCGCCCTCGCCACGGCGGACGGCGTGGTGCTCGCCCGCGCCCGCGCCGTTTGGATTGCGCTGCGCGGCTGAAATTCACCGGGCGGACAAGGTAGACTGGACGCATGAATTATCGACGTCTCGGCAAGGCCGGTATCCGGGTCAGCGAACTCTCGCTCGGCTCCTGGGTCACCTTTCACAACCAGGCGGATCTCGGCGCCGCGGTCGACATGATGGCCGCCGCGCGCGAGGCCGGGGTCAATTTCTTCGACAACGCGGAGGTCTACGCCGGCGGGCGTTCCGAGGAGATCATGGGCGCCGCGTTGCGGGAGCTCGGCTGGCGGCGCGGCAGTTACCTGGTGTCCACCAAGCTGTTCTGGGGTCTGCACGACGGGCCCAACGAGAAGAACACCCTCAACCGCAAGTACCTGTTGGGCGCCATCGACGGCTCGCTGGAGCGCCTGCAGCTGGAGTACGTGGACCTGCTCTACTGTCACCGTCCCGATCCGGAAACCCCGGTCGAGGAGACGGTCTGGGCCATGCACGACATCGTCGAGCGCGGCCAGGCGCTGTACTGGGGCACCTCGGAATGGGAAGCGGCCGACATCCTGGCCGCGCTGGACATCGCCGAGCGCCATCACCTGCGCAAGCCGGTGGTCGAGCAGCCGGTCTACAACCTGCTGCAGCGGCACCGCTTCGGTACGGACTATCGCGCCGTGTACGAGGACCACGG
>JARRQB010000226.1:0-3376 GCA_037382265.1 Gammaproteobacteria bacterium
GCGCTGGAACATGCTGCACCCCCTGGAGAAGCAACCGCGCGTGCCCTACGTGGCGGAGCAGTTGGGCTCGCGCAAGGGCCCAGCCGTCGCGGCGACCGACTACGTTCGCCTGTTTCCGGAGCAGATCCGCCCCTACCTGGGCGACCGACGTTACTTCACCCTGGGGACCGACGGGTTCGGGCGCTCGGACATGCGCTCGCAGCTGCGCAGGTTCTTCGAAGTGGACCGCCACTACGTCGCGGTGGCGGCGCTGCACGCGCTGATGGACGAGGGCGAGGTCGAACCGGCCGTCGTGGCCCAGGCGATCAAGGCGTACCGCATCGATCCGGACAAAGCCAACCCGACGACCGTTTGAGCGCGGTAGCGTTCACGCGGCTCAAGGAGCACGACAGTGGCTAACACCAAGCAAGTATTTCTGCCGGACATCGGTGACTTCCAGAGCGTCGACGTCATCGAGGTTCTGGTCTCCCCGGGCGATCGGGTCGAGCCCGAGCAGTCGCTGATCACGCTGGAGAGCGACAAGGCGACCATGGAGATCCCGGCGCCGTTCGGCGGCGTGGTGAGCGAGCTCAAAGTCGCGGTCGGCGACCGCATCTCGGAGGGTCAGTTGATCGCGGTGCTGGAAGAGGCGGGGGGCGCGGTGGCACCCCAAGCGCCCGAGGCACCGCCGGAACCCCCTGCCGACGCGGCGCGGGCGGACCAGCCGGCCGCGGCCGCGCCGCCGGAGGCGAAACCCGCCCCCGACGCGGACGCGACCGAGCTGAAGGAAGTCCACCTGCCGGACATCGGCGACTTCCAGGATGTCGAGATCATCGAGCTCCTGGTTGCCCCGGGCGACCAGGTCACCGAGGAACAGTCGCTTCTCACCCTCGAGAGCGAGAAGGCGACCATGGAGATACCGGCGCCGTTCGCCGGCGAGGTGCGGGAGCTGAAGGTCGAGGTCGGACAAAAGATCAACCAGGGCCAGCTGTTGCTGCTGATGGCCGTGGCCGAGCCGGGCGCCAAACCCGGCGCCGCGGCAGCCGACGCCTCGACCGACCTGGCCCAGCGCATGGAGGACTCCGCCGAACTCTCGCCCGAACCGACGGTCCCGACGGCGCCGCGTATGCCCGTCGAGCCCGCGCGGGCGCCCGGCGACAAGCTGCCGCAGCCGCGCCCGGTCATCGCCCGACCCTCCGATGCCCCCAAGGGCAAGGCGCACGCCAGTCCGGCGGTGCGTCGCTTTGCGCGCGAACTCGGCGTCGACCTGATGCAGGTCCCCGGCACCGCCGCCAAGGGTCGGATCACCAAGGAGGACGTGCAGAACTTCGTCAAGCAGGCCCTGGGCGGCGCGGCGGCACCGGCCACGGCGGCCGGCGGGCCGTTCCAACTGCCGGCTGTCGCGGCCGTGGACTTCAGCAAGTTCGGCGAGACCGAAGAGGTCGAACTCGGCCGCATCAAAAAGCTCAGCGGTGCCCACCTGCACCGCAGCTGGCTCAGCGTGCCGCATGTCACCCAGTTCGACGAGGCCGACGTGACCGAGGTCGAGGCCTTTCGCAAGGGGCAGAAGGCGGCTGCCGAGCAGGCCGGCGCCAGACTCACGCTCATGCCGTTCCTGATCAAGGCCGTGGTCGGCTGCCTGCAGACGTTTCCGCAGTTCAACGCCTCGCTGTCGCCCGACGGGCAGCGGCTGATCCTCAAGCGCTACGTCAACATCGGTGTCGCCGTCGACACGCCGAACGGGCTGGTCGTGCCGGTGCTGCGCGATGCGGACAGCAAGGGCGTGTTCGAGATTGCCCGCGAACTCGGCGAACTCAGCCAGAAGGCGCGTGACGGCAAGCTCGCACCCGCCGACATGCAGGGCGGCTGCATCTCGATCTCGAGCCTCGGTGGTATCGGCGGCACCCAGTTCACGCCGATCGTCAACGCCCCGGAGGTCGCCATCCTGGGCATCTCGCGCGCCGACACGCGGCCGGTGTGGGACGGCCAGGGCTTCGTGCCGCGGCTGATCATGCCGTTCAGCCTGTCTTACGACCACCGGGTGATCGACGGCGCCGAGGGCGTGCGCTTCACCACCCACCTCGCCGGATTGCTCGGCGACATCCGCCGCCTGCTGCTGTAGCCGGAGCCGGCCGCGGGTAGCCCGCAGCTCATGGTGCAGTGCAGCATAATGGTCTAAAGTTGGGGCAGCCGACAACTCACGAAAACAACGGGGTACGCGCCGGCGACCCGGATGAGGAGCAGCGATGAACGACGAGTCGAGGGGCAGTGCAGGCGTGGCGGATGTTCGCACCCAGGTGGCAGTGCTCGGCGCGGGCCCGGGCGGGTATACAGCGGCCTTTCGGGCCGCCGACCTGGGCCTGGACGTGGTGCTGATCGAACGTTATCCGGTGCTCGGCGGCGTCTGTCTGAACGTCGGCTGCATCCCGTCGAAGGCGTTGCTGCACACGGCGGAGGTGATCAACGAGGCGGCCGAGATGGCGCACATGGGCGTGCGCTTACCGCGCCCAAGATCGACCTCGACAAGTTGCGCGCCGGCAAGGACCAGGTGGTGGGCCGGCTCACCGAGGGCCTGGCTGGGCTCGCCAAGCAGCGCAAGGTGCGGGTTTTGAACGGGGTGGGGCGTTTCGACTCGCCGCGCCGCATTCTGGTGCAGGCGCAAGACGGGCAAACCGCGGTGGAATTCGATCACTGCATCATTGCCTGCGGTTCCAGCCCGGTGCGGATCCCCGGGTTCCCGAACGACGACCCACGCCTGATCGACTCGACGGGCGCCCTGGCACTGGCCGATGTGCCCAAGCGCTTGCTGATCGTCGGCGGCGGCATCATCGGCCTGGAGATGGCCACGGTCTATGCCGCCCTCGGCGCCAAAATTGACATCGTCGAACTGCAGGACGGCCTCATTCCCGGCTGCGAACGCGACTTGGTCAAGCCGCTGCAGAAGCGCCTGGAGGGCCAGGTGGAGAATATCTACCTGTCCACCAAGGTGGTGGACATCGAGGCCGAGCAGAAGGGGCTGACGGTGCGCTTCGAGGGCGCCAAGGCCCCGGCGAGTACGACCTACGACAAGGTGCTGGTCTCGGTCGGCCGCACGCCCAACGGCAGGCAGATCAACGCCGAGGCCGCCGGCATCGGCGTCGACGCGCACGGTTTTATCGCGGTCGACCAGCACATGCGCACCGAGGTGCCGCACATTTATGCCATCGGCGACGTGGTGGGCAACCCCATGCTGGCCCACAAGGCGGTGCACGAGGGCAAGGTCGCCGCCGAGGTGATCGCCGGGCAGCCCGCGCTGTTCGACCCCATGGCGATCCCGTCCGTGGCCTACACCGACCCCGAGGTGGCCTGGATGGGGCTCACCGAGACCGAGGCCAAGGCCAAGGGCATCCCGTACGAG
>JARRQB010000227.1:0-5902 GCA_037382265.1 Gammaproteobacteria bacterium
GCCTGGCGCTCGAACAGCCGCTGCAGGTCGCCTTTCTCGGGCCCTCCGGCACCTTCACCCAGGCCGCTGCGCTCAAGCACTTCGGTCACGCCGTGACCACGCTGCCCGTGGCCTCGATCGCCGACGTCTTCCAGGAGGTCGAGACCGGTAAGTGCCACTACGGCGTGGTGCCGGTCGAGAACTCGACCGAGGGCGTGGTGAACCACACGCTCGACATGTTCATGAACTCGCCGATGCTGATCTGCGGCGAAGTGACCCTGCGCATCCACCACAATCTGATGTCGCACGCCGGCGGCCTGGCCGCCGTCGAGCGGGTGTATTCGCACCAGCAGTCGCTCGCCCAGTGCCGCGGGTGGCTCGACCGTCACCTGCCCGAGGTCGAGCGCCGGGCGGTGGGCAGCAACGCCGAGGCCGCCCGCCTGGCGGCCGACGACCGGGTCGGCGCGGCCATTGCGGGCGAGACGGCGGCCGAGATCTACGGCCTGCCGATCCTGGTGCCCAACATCGAGGACGACACCGGCAACACCACCCGGTTTCTGGTCATTGGCGAGCGCGGGGTGCCGCCGTCAGGCGACGACAAGACCAGCCTGCTGGTGTCGACCCGCAACGAGGCGGGCGGGCTCCACCGGCTGCTGAGCCCGCTGGCCGAGTACGGCATCAGTATGACCCGGATCGAGTCGCGGCCGTCGCGCCGCGGGATGTGGGACTATGTGTTCTTCGTTGACATCGAAGGTCACCGCGAGGACGCGCACGTGGCCGACGCGCTGCGGGCGCTGCGCGGCACCGCGGGCATGTACTAGGAACTCGGCTCCTACCCCAGGGCCGTACTCTGACGACCGTGGGGCCGGAGCCGATCCGATGAGCAACCGCTTCCTCGACCTCTGCGCGGCCGGCGTGCGCAGCCTCAAACCCTACGTGCCCGGCAAGCCGGTGGCGGAACTTGAGCGCGAGCTGGGTATCAGCGAGTCGATCAAGCTCGCCTCGAACGAGAACCCGCTGGGACCCAGCCCACGCGTCGAGGCGGTGTTGGCGCAACACTGGCGCGATCTCGCCCGCTATCCCGACGGCGGCGGCTTCAAGCTGCGCGCGGCCATCGCGGCGCGTCACGGCCTGGCGCCGGAGTGCATAACGCTCGGCAACGGCTCCAACGACGTGCTCGACATGGTCGCGCGCACCTTCCTTGCGCCGGGCACCGAAAGTCTGTTCGCGCAGCATGCGTTCGCGGTCTACCCGATCAGCAGCCAGGCCGCCGGGGCGCGCCTCAAGGTGGTACCGGCGCTCGCTTACGGACACGACCTGGACGCCATGGCCGCGGCAGTCACCCCGGACACCCGCGTGGTCTGGGTGGCGAACCCCAACAACCCCACCGGCACCTGGCTGCCGGGCGCCGCCCTGCGGCGCTTTGCCGAGCGGCGGCTGGCGGGGCTGCGCATCGGCTACGGGCTGTCTCACCCCGAAGTGGCCGACCTGCTCAACCGCGTGCGCCAGCCGTTCAACGCGAATCTGCTGGCGCAGGAGGCCGCCCTGGTCGCGCTCGATGATGCGGAGCACCTGCGCCAGTCCGTCGAGGTGAACCGTGCCGGTCTCGGGCAGCTGGCCGAGGGCCTCGCGGCGCTGGGCCTGGCGTACATCCCGTCGGTCGCCAACTTCCTCACCGTCGACCTGGGCCGACCGGCCGGGCCGGTCGACGAGGCCCTGCTGCGTCGCGGCGTCATCGTCCGCCCGGTGGGCGGTTACGGGCTGCCCGAACACCTGCGCGTCAGCGTCGGCCTGCCCGAGGAGAATGCGCGTTTTCTGGCCGCGCTCGAACAGGTCCTCGCACGGTGAGGATCCGGCGTCTGGCGGTGATCGGCGTCGGCCTGATCGGCGGCTCGCTGGCCCGCGCGCTGCGGGCGGCCGATGCGGTGGACCAGGTCGTCGGCTGCGGCCGCGGTGCGGCCAACCTGGAGCGGGCGGTGGAACTGGGGGTCATCGACCACTACACGCACGCCGTCGCCGAGGCGGTGAGCGGGGCGGACATGGTGTTCGTCGCCGTGCCGTTGGGGGCCATGCGCGGCGTGTTCGAGGCCATGCGGGGCAACCTGGCCGACGAAGTCGTCGTTACCGACGGCGGCAGCGCCAAGGGCAGCGTGCTCGACGACCTGGCGGCCGTGTTCGGCGCAACGCCGGCCTGGTTCGTGCCGGGCCACCCCATCGCCGGCACGGAGCGCAGCGGGGTGGAGTCGTCTGTGGCCACCCTGTTCACCAACCGTCGGGTAATCCTCACCCCGACCGGCGATACCGACCCGGCGGCGAGTTCCCGGGTCGAGCTCATGTGGCGCCGCACGGGTGCGGAGGTGTGCTACATGACCGTCGAGCACCACGACCGGGTGTTGGCCGCCACCAGCCACCTGCCGCACATGCTCGCCTTCGGGCTGGTCGATGCCTTGGCGCGCATGGAAGAGCACGACGAGATCTTCCGCTACGCGGCCGGCGGTTTCCGCGACTTCACCCGCATCGCCTCGTCCAACCCGCAGATGTGGCGCGACATCTGTATCGCCAACAAGGGGGCGCTCAGCGACATGATGACCGCCTTCGCCGGCGAGATGAGCGACCTCGCCGACACTATCCGCAATGCCGACGGCGACCACCTGCTCGAGATCTTCGCCCGCGCCAAGGCGGCGCGCGATGGCTTCGTCGACGGCACGGGTAACGCGGACGCTTGACCAGGGCGGAACCCCTGCCGGCCGACCCGTGCCTACGCTCTCAACCGGCCGCGCAGGCCGCGACCATCGCCCGCTCGGCATTGGACAGCGAGCGGCGGCGGTGGGTCACGACGCCGAGCTCCCGGCTCAGTGCGGGCGCGTCCGCCGGCAGCGCCCGCAGGCTGTGGTCCAGCATGGTCTCGGGCAGCAGCGACCAGCCCAGGCCGGTGGCCGCGAGCATCTTCAGGGTTTCGAGGTAATTGGTCGACATGCTCACCCGCGCCACAGTGCCGGCTGCGTGCATGGCCGCGTCGAGGATCTGGCGGGTGTAGGTGCCGGGCCCGGGCAGGATGGCCGGATAGCCGGCGATGGTCTCGAGGTCCGGGCGGGCGACGGCGCACAGTTCGTGGTCGGGGGCAACCACGAAGGCCAGCGGGTCGTGCCAGATGGGGGTCAGGTCGAGATTGGGCACGCCCTGGGCCGGCGGCAGGGTCACGATGGCCAGCTGGATCTCGCCGGCCGTGACCGCGCGGCACGCCGCCTCGGAGTCCATGAAGCGGATGTCCAGCGCCACCTGTGGGTGCTCGCGGGCGTAGCGGCGCAGCACGGCCGGCAGGCGGTGCAGCCCGATGTGGTGGCTGGTGGCCATCACCAGCGGGCCCGCGGTCCGGCCGGCCAGGTCGGCGACCAGGCGCTTGAGGTCGGCCGCCTCGTTGAGCAACTGGCGGGCCCGCGGCAGCAGCAGCCGGCCGGCCTCGGTGAGCGCCACCCGGCGGCCGACGCGGTCGAACAACTCGGCCGAGAGTTCGTGCTCCAGTGCCGCGACGCGCTTGCTGACCGCCGGCTGGCTGAGGAACAGGGCCTCGGCCGCCGCCGAAAACGAGCCGGTCCTGGCGACTTCCAGAAAGGCCTGCAGGGTTGCGAAATCCATTCTTTCTAAGAATTCGAATAATGAAAAATATGAATTTGTGTTATCTATCCTAGCCCACTATCGTGTTGCGCTGAACACCCCGTGCGGAAGTGAGTAAACCCATGAAAGCCAAGACGCTCTACGACAAGTTGTGGGACGAACACGTGGTCCGGGTCGACGACGACGGCACCGCCCTGCTGTACGTCGATCGCCACCTGGTGCACGAAGTGACTTCGCCGCAGGCCTTCGACGGTCTGCGCCTGGCGGCGCGCAAGCCGTGGCGGACGGCGGCCAACCTGGCGACCGCCGACCACAACGTGCCCACCACCGAGCGCTCGCAGGGCATCGCCGATCCGGTGTCGCGCCTGCAGGTCGAAACCCTGGACCGCAACTGCGCCGAGTTCGGCATCGTCGAGTTCGGCATGGCCGACCCGCGCCAGGGCATCGTGCACGTCATCGGGCCGGAACAGGGCGCCACCCTGCCGGGCATGACCGTGGTGTGCGGCGACTCGCACACCTCCACGCACGGCGCGCTCGGGGCGCTCGCCTTCGGCATCGGCACCTCAGAGGTCGAGCACGTGCTGGCTACCCAGTGCCTGATTCAGCAGAAGTCCAAGAGTATGCAGGTCGTGGTGGACGGCGCCGTCGGTCCGGGGGTCACCGCCAAGGACATCGTACTGGCGATCATCGGCCGCATCGGCACCGCCGGCGGTACCGGCCACGCCGTCGAGTTCGCCGGCCGCGCGATTCGCGACCTGTCGGTCGAGGGGCGCATGACCCTGTGCAACATGGCGATCGAGGCCGGGGCGCGGGCCGGCTTCGTCGCCGTCGACGACAAGACCATCGAGTACGTCCGCGGCCGCCCCTACGCGCCGTCGGGTGCCAACTGGGATGCCGCCGTCGCCTACTGGCGCACGCTGCACAGCGACGAGGGTGCGGTGTTCGACAAAGTCGTGGTCATCCCCGCGGCGGAGATCAAGCCGCAGGTGACCTGGGGTGGTCTGCAGCCCGGCACGCCGATCCGGGAGATCGCCGTCGACAAGGTGTTCATCGGGTCGTGCACCAACTCCCGCATCGAGGATCTGCGGGCCGCGGCCAAGGTGGTCGAGGGTCGACGCGTGGCCGACTCGGTGAGCCAGGCCCTGGTGGTCCCCGGTTCCGGCCTGGTCAAGCAGCAGGCCGAGCGCGAGGGCCTGGACCGCGTCTTCATCGCGGCGGGCTTCGAGTGGCGCGAGCCGGGTTGTTCGATGTGCCTGGCGATGAACGCGGACCGGTTGGAACCGGGGGAGCGCTGCGCCTCGACCTCGAACCGCAACTTCGAGGGCCGGCAGGGGCAGGGCGGCCGCAGCCACCTGGTGAGCCCCGCCATGGCCGCGGCCGCGGCCGTCGCCGGCCACTTCGTGGACGCCGCCGAACTCAACTGAGCCGGAGAGGACAGCATGGAAAAATTCACCACCTTCGAGGGCGTCGTCTGCCCGCTGGATCGCGCCAACGTCGACACCGACGCGATCATCCCGAAGCAGTTTCTGAAGTCGATCAAGCGCACCGGCTTCGGCCCGAACCTGTTCGACGACTGGCGCTACCTGGACCATGGGGAGCCCGACGCGGACAACAGCGGCCGCCCGCTCAACCCGGACTTCGTGCTCAACGACCCGCGCTACCGCGGCGCCTCGATCCTGCTGGCGCGCGAGAACTTCGGCTGCGGCTCCTCGCGCGAGCACGCGCCCTGGGCGTTGCAGGATTACGGCTTCCGCGTCATCGTCGCGCCGAGCTTCGCCGACATCTTCTACAACAACTGCTTCAAGAACGGGCTGCTGCCGATCGCGCTCGACTCCGCCGTGGTCGACCGGCTGTTCGAGCGGGCCGGCGGGCCCGAGACCCTGCGGCTCGAGGTCGACCTCGCCAGCCAACGCCTGCGCCTGCCCGACGGCGAGGAGATCGGCTTCGACGTCGACCCGTTCCGCAAGCACAGCCTGCTCGAGGGGCTGGACGACATTGGCCTGACCCTTCAGCACGTCGATGAGATCGAGGCGTACGAGGCCAGGCGGCGCGAGACCCGGCCCTGGCTATATGAATAGGGCCTTAACGGCAGGGCCGAGCGCCTAGGGCCTAGGGCCTTAACGGCAGGGCCGAGGGCCTAGGGCCTAGGGCCTAGGACCTTAACGGCAGGGCCTCGAAAAGAGGGGCTGGCGGTGCGGCCGCGCAGGGAGCCCGTTCCTCGTGCCTCGATTCTAAAAGCTATTCAGTTCGCGGCGAAGCCGCACAACGCAAACCTAGGCCCTCGGCCCTAGGCCCTAGGCCCTCCACC
>JARRQB010000228.1:0-4590 GCA_037382265.1 Gammaproteobacteria bacterium
GCCCGGTCCGCCTCGGACACGAAGTCGTTGTCGCTCTTCTCGGTTACCGTCAGTTGCTCGAGCCGGCTGTGGTAGCGCAGCAACAGGTTGCCCGCCTGGCGCGCGGCACGCACCGCGATGTTGGTCGTGGGGTTCATGGCGCGCGCAGCATACCGAATGCGGCTTTGGCTTTAAACTACCGACACCGTGTTAGACCAAGTCCACATTGTCCTCGTCGAGACCTCGCACCCCGGCAATATCGGGGCCGTGGCCCGGGCGATGAAGAACATGTGCCTGTCGCGGCTGTGCCTGGTCGCACCGCAGCACTACCCGAGCGCGGCGGCAACCGCACGGGCGTCGGGGGCCGACGACATCCTGGAACACGCTCGGCTGTTCGAGACCCTGGACGAGGCGATCGCCGACTGCCGGCTGGTCGTCGGGGCCAGTGCGCGGCGGCGCACCGTCGACTGGCCCGAGCTCGACCCGCGCGCCTGTGCGGCGGAGGTCGTGCGCGCCGCACCGAGCGGTCCGGTCGCGCTGGTATTCGGCCGCGAAAATTCCGGCCTCACCAACGCGGAACTCGGCCGCTGCCGGTTCCTGGTTCACATTCCGGCGAACGCCGACTACACCTCGCTCAACCTCGCCATGGCGGTGCAGGTCATCGCCTACGAAGTGCTGATGGCGGCGCGCGCGGCGGCCACCACGGGGGCGGGTGGGCCAGTGGGCGCGGCGCGGGCCACGGCGGCTCAGTTGCAGGGGCTGTTCGATCACCTCGATCAGGCCCTGGCGGATTTCGGCTTCGCCGACGAGCGGCGCTCCGACAAGCTGATGCGCCGGCTCACGCGGCTGTTCCAGCGTGCCGAGCCCGACGCCCACGACATCAACATTCTGCGCGGCATTCTGAGCGCGGCACAGGGGCGTAAGTCGATGCGCCGCGACGCCTGAGCGCGGATGTTTGGGTACAATCAGGATTTGGCGCCACGTTGCGCCGCGTCCAAGGCATAGGCATGTTCGACCGCGTTCGCGAGGACATCCGGGTCGTGTTCGAGCGCGATCCGGCGGCCCGCACCACCTGGGAAATCCTGACCACCTACCCCGGCATCCACGCCGTGCTCATCCATCGCGCGGCGCACGCCGTCTGGGGTGCGGACCTGAAGTGGCTGGCGCGGCTGTTGTCCAACCTGGCGCGGTTGTTCACCGGCATCGAGATCCACCCCGGTGCCCGCATCGGGCGCCGGTTTTTCATCGATCATGGCATGGGGGTGGTCATCGGCGAGACCGCCGTGATCGGTGACGACTGCACGCTGTACCACGGTGTCACCCTGGGCGGGACCACTTGGGAGAAGGGCAAGCGTCACCCGACGCTCGGCAACGAAGGATCGGTTCGAACGCGGTGGTGGTCAAGGCGGTGCCCGCCAACGCCACCGTCGTCGGCGTGCCGGGACGGCTGATCGAGGTTGCACGGCCCACGGCGCATCGCGAGAAGATGGCGACCAAGATGGGTTTCGATGCGTACGGCGCTACCCGCGACGCCCCGGACCCGGTGGCCCACGCCATCAACTGCATGCTCGACCACATCCACGTGCTCGAGTCCCGCATGGAAAAGATGTGCGAGGTGCTGCGCACCATGGGCTACGAGCCCACGGAGGACCAATTGCCGGATCTGGAATCCTGCGAAATCGTCTCTACCGCGGAAGAACTCGATAAACTTCATATGGATGAGGACGACGTGGACGTTCGAGACGGGGCGTCGCGAGGCGGCAAAATACTTGACTAATTTACTGGGTGAAGTATCCTGGTGCGCGACTCGAGCTGCCGGAGCGCCTGCCCGTGAGGTTGACTACGAAAGGACGGTACGCCGTCACCGCCATGCTGGATTTGGCCCTGCACCACGGCCAAGGCCCGATCACCCTGGCCGACATCGCCCAGCGGCAGGGGATTTCCCTTTCCTACCTGGAACAGCTGTTCGCTCGCCTGCGACGCCGTGAGCTGGTCGCCAGTGTCCGGGGGCCGGGCGGTGGCTACACGCTCGGCCGCGGCGCCGACGCCATCTTCGTCGCCGAAGTCATCACCGCCGTGGATGAGAACGTGGACACCACCCGCTGCGGCGGCGCGCACAACTGCCACAACAACCAACGTTGCCTGACGCACGACCTGTGGCAGGACCTCAGTCGCCGCATTCACGACCACCTCAACCAGATCAGCCTGGACGATCTGATGGCGCGGCGCGGCGTGCAGGAGGTGGCCGAGCGCCAGGAAAGCCAATGCCAACCCGAGGTCGAGCTGGGGGCGGTGCGGCGCGTCGCCAACGCCAGGGCCTGAGGGTTAACCGTTAGTCGTTGCGGATTGTATGCCATGAAGTTACCGATCTACCTGGACTACTCGGCCACCACCCCGGTCGATCCGCGGGTGGCCGACAAAATGTGCCGCTATCTGACCCCCGACGGGGTGTTCGGCAACCCCGCTTCGCGCAGTCACCCATTCGGTTGGCAGGCCGAAGAAGCCGTGCAAGAGGCACGCGCCGAGGTCGCGGCACTGATCGGCGCCGACCCCAAGGAGATCGTTTGGACGTCCGGCGCGACCGAGTCGGACAACCTCGCGATCAAGGGTGCGGCCCGCTTCTACCAAAAGAAAGGCCGGCACATCGTCACGCTCAAAACGGAGCATAAGGCGGTGCTGGACACCTGCCGCCAGCTCGAGCGCGAGGGCTTCGACGTCAGCTACTTGGACGTCGGCACGGATGGGTTGCTCGACCTCGAGGCCTTCCGGGCGGCGCTGCGGGACGACACCATCCTGGCGTCGGTCATGCACGTCAACAACGAGATCGGTGTGATCCAGGACATCGCCGCGTTGGGCGAGATCTGCCGCGAGCGCGGCGTGCTGCTGCACGTGGACGCGGCGCAGTCGGCCGGCAAGGTGCCGATCGATCTGCGAGAGATCAAGATCGATCTGATGAGCTTTTCGGCACACAAGATCTACGGTCCAAAGGGCATCGGGGCGCTCTACGTGCGGCGCAAGCCGCGCGTGCGCATCGAGGCGCAGATGCACGGCGGCGGGCACGAGCGCGGCATGCGCTCGGGGACTCTGCCGACCCACCAGATCGTCGGCATGGGCGAGGCTTTCCGGCTGGCGCGGCTCGAGATGGCCACCGAGAACGAGCGCGTGCTCGGGCTACGCAACCGCCTGTGGAAGGGCTTGTCGGGCATCGAGGAGACTTACCTCAACGGCGATCTCGAACACCGCGTGGCGGGCAACCTCAACGTCTCGTTCAACTACGTCGAGGGCGAGAGCCTGATCATGGCCCTGAAGGACATGGCGGTCAGCTCCGGCTCGGCCTGCACCTCGGCGAGCCTCGAGCCCAGCTACGTGCTGCGGGCGCTTGGGCGGTCGGACGAGCTCGCCCACAGTTCGCTGCGGCTGACCATCGGCCGCTTCACCACCGAACAGGAGGTGGACTACGTGCTGGACAAGGTGCGCGACCAGGTCGAGCGCCTGCGCGAACTCAGCCCGCTGTGGGAAATGTACAAGGACGGGATCGACCTCAACGCGATACAATGGGCGGCTCACTGAAGCTCTGCGCCCGACATCGGAGTATCTAGCCATGGCATACAGCGACAAAGTCATCGACCACTACGAGCATCCGCGCAACGTGGGCACCCTGGACAAGAATGCCCCCAACGTCGGCACCGGTATGGTGGGCGCGCCCGCCTGCGGCGACGTCATGCGGCTGCAGATCCAGGTCAACGACCAGGGCGTCATCGAGGACGCCAAGTTCAAGACCTACGGTTGCGGTTCCGCCATCGCCTCGAGCTCGCTGTTGACCGAGTGGGTCAAGGGCAAGACCCTCGATCAGGCGCTGGAGATCAAGAATCAGCAGATTGCCGACGAGTTGGCGCTGCCCCCGGTCAAGGTGCATTGTTCGGTGCTGGCCGAGGACGCCATCAAAGCCGCCGTGCGCGACCTCTCGAGCAAGCAGGCGCACGATAAACAGGCCACGGACGCAGCCTGAGGCGGACCCGGGAGAGGCGCATGGGCATCACGCTGACCGAGCCGGCGGCCGACCGCGTCCGCCAGTTCCTGGACAGCCGGGGCACGGGCCTGGGCGTGCGCTTGGGCGTGCGCACTTCGGGGTGTTCGGGCATGGCCTACGTGCTCGAGTTCGTCGACGAGCTGGACGACAGCGACACCGTGTTCGAAGACCGTGGGGTGAAGGTGATCGTCGACCGCAAGAGCCTCGCCTACCTTGACGGCACCGAGCTGGACTACGGGAAGGAGGGGTTGAACGAGGGTTTCAAGTTCAACAATCCCAACGTCAAGAGCGAGTGCGGCTGCGGCGAGAGCTTCAACGTCTGACGCCCGCCGGGCGTCGCCGACGCCAAGGCCGCTTGCGGTAGAATAACGAGCCCGGTGCCGTGGCGCCGGGCTCGTCGATTTTTGGCCGCTCCCCCGGATTGCGCATGCCCAAGTTTTCCAAAAACCACTTCGACCTCTTCGGACTGCCGGTGAGTTTCGTGGTCGATGCCACGGCCCTGGCCGAACGCTACCGCGATCTGCAGCGGGTCGTTCACCCCGATCGCTACGCCAGCGCGACCGAGCAGGAGAAGCGGCTCT
>JARRQB010000229.1:0-6203 GCA_037382265.1 Gammaproteobacteria bacterium
CTCCAGCGGCTGCACGAACGGCGGCTTCCCGTTGTCGAGGACCCACGAGTCGACCGCGTAGGCACGCCCGTTGGCGGTCTCGCGGATGACGGCGGTCCAGTGCACGTTGAAGATCCAGGTCTGGCGCTTGACCCGCGGTTCCACGTTGTGAAAGCGCAGTAGGCCGTCGTCGGCCAACAGCTGCAGGTAGGTCGTGGTGTTGCGGGATTCGGCGATGCAGTCCAGCTGTCCCGGGAGGCCGGCGCCCGCCCGGTTCTCGGCCAGGTCGCGCCAAGTGCCGGTAATTCGGCCGACGAGGTCCTCGAGCAGCGCGATGGCAGCGCGGATCGCCGCGCGCTCGCCGGCCGCGTCAGGTACCGGCTCGAACAGTCGCCGCACCGAAAGCCACGCCGCAGTGTCGAGCCGGACGTCGCGCGTGCGGTCGCAGTGATAGTCGAGGCAGGCGGCGAACCGCCCGGGTGCGGCCTCCGCCGCAAACCCAGCGGACGCGGCCCCGATCAGCACGGCGCCCGCCGTCAAAAACCCGCGAAGCCTGCCGGCGACCATCCCTTCTTCCATTGAGCGATCGGCAGCACCTCGGGCGCCACAGCGTTGTCGTGAAACCAGGAATCGACCGCCCAGCGTGCCCCGTCCTCACGCTGCTCGATGACTGCGGTGGTGTGCGGCCAACCGAAGATGATGAAGCCGCGGGTCGAGAGCCCCGCTACGCGGTGCCACTGCAGCAGACCCTCACGCTCGATCAACGCGAGATAGGTCGTGGTGTTGGTGGACTCGTCCACGCAGTCCATTTGGCTGCCGCCGCTGATCAAGCCGGCCAGGTTGCCGCCGCGATCACCTGCCGCCCCCACCAGTGGGCTGACCACCGACTCCAGGTAGGCGAGCGCCTGACGGATCAATTCACGCTCGGCCGCGGCATCCGCGGCCGGCGGGTCGAAGATTTGTCGCACGGCTTGCCATTGCGCAGGGGATAGCCCTACCTCCGCGACCTCCTTGCAGGAGTGCTCGTAGCACACCGAAAAGGCTTCCGGGGTAGGATCGGGCAACAGGCCGTGAGTCGACGACAGGGTCCGGTAAAAATCCGGCACCGCCGATGCGCCGAGCGACGCCAGGAAAAGCCAGCACCAGCTCAGCGCCCGCGCGCGCACGGCGAACACATTCATGGTGGTGGTTGCTTCGTGGACATCGGTGCAGTTTAGCCCATCCGGCTTGCGAACTTGCGCCGCCTCCGCGGCTGCGGTGGGCGGTGGGTCTTGACCTGCACGCTGGTCGATTGCCCCGGCGACAGCGCTGCGAGCCGCCACTCGCCCACCGCGACGCGCACCAGGCGCAGCGTGGGAAAGCCGACGGCGGCGGTCATGCGCCGCACCTGGCGATTGCGGCCCTCGTGGATCTGCAGCTCCAGCCACGAGGTCGGAGCGCCGCCAGCGCCGCGGCGGTGATCTCGCCCTCGACCTGGGCCCAGTAGGTCTTCCACACGCGCTTGCGCGGGTGCGTGAGCGCCTGGGCGAGGACGCCGTTGTCGGTCAGCAGCAACAGTCCTTCGCTGTCGCGATCGAGCCGGCCGGCCGGGTAGACCCCGGCGACGTCGATATAGTCGGCCAAGGTCGCGCGGCCGGTTGGATCGGTGAACTGGCTCAGCACGTTGAACGGCTTATTGAACAGAACCAGGCGGGCCACGCGGCGGGCGGGGTGCGTTGCGGAGGATGCTGGTAATATTACGGCCTTCCCACGGCAAACAACACCAAGGCAGCGAGCTCCATGGCATACGACAAGATCCAGGTCCCGGCCGACGGCACACCCATCACCGTCAAGGCCGACAACGCGCTCGAGGTTCCGGCCAACCCGATCGTACCGTTCATCGAAGGGGACGGCATCGGCGCGGACATTACTCCGGTAATGAAAAAGGTGATCGACGCGGCGGTCGAAAAGGCCTATGCAGGCGTGCGCCGCATCGCCTGGATGGAGATTTTCGCCGGCGAGAAGTCCACCCGGGTCTACGGCGAGGGGGTCTGGCTTCCGGAGGAAACCCTGCGTGCGGTCAAGGAGTTCGTGGTCTCGATCAAAGGTCCCTTGACCACGCCCGTGGGCGGCGGCATTCGTTCGCTCAACGTGGCGCTGCGCCAGGAACTCGACCTGTATGTCTGCCTGAGGCCGATCCGTTATTTTGCCGGAGTGCCGAGCCCGCTGCTACGCCCGGAACACACCGACATGGTGATCTTTCGGGAGAACTCCGAGGATATCTACGCCGGTATCGAGTGGGCCGCGGGTTCCGCGGAGGTCAAAAAGGTGGTGGGCTTTCTGCGAGACCAGATGGGCGTTACCAAGATCCGCTTTCCCGAAAGTTCGGGCATCGGCATCAAGCCGGTGTCGGAGGAGGGCACCAAGCGCCTGGTGCGCAAGGCCCTGCGCTATGCCATCGACAACGATCGGCCGTCGGTCACCTTGGTGCACAAGGGCAACATCATGAAGTTCACCGTGGGCGCCTTCAAGGACTGGGGCTACGAACTGGCGCGCGAAGAGTTCGGCGCCGAGGAACTGGATGGCGGTCCCTGGTGCAGGTTAGAGAACCCCAAGACGGGCCGTGAGATCGTGGTCAAGGATGTGATCGCCGACGCCTTCCTGCAGCAGATTCTGCTGCGCCCCAGAGAGTACGACGTCATCGCGACCATGAACCTCAACGGTGACTACATTTCTGACGCCCTGGCGGCTCAGGTCGGCGGCATCGGCATCGCGCCGGGCGCCAACCTGTCGGACACCGTCGCCATGTTCGAAGCCACCCACGGCACCGCACCCAAGTACGCTGGCCAGGACAAGGTCAACCCGGGTTCGCTTATCCTCTCCGCGGAGATGATGCTGCGTCACATGGGTTGGGTGGAGGCGGCCGATCTGGTCATCCGCGGGATGGAGGGCGCCATTTCGGCGCGTACCGTGACCTACGACTTCGAACGCCTGATGGACGACGCGCAACTGCTCAGCTGCTCGGCCTTCGGCGACGCCCTGATCGCCCACATGTCGTAACGCAGCACCTGCCACCGTGCGGAGGCGCCTGCCGGCCGGCAGGCGCTTCCGTCACGGGTCGGGGCGCGAAGAAGCGCGTCCCAGGGAACTAGGCGCTCAGGCGCTGGCTTGATGCAGATTCTGGGCGTGCAGTCCCTTCGGGCCCTGGTGCACCTCGAACTCGACCCGTTGGCCCTCTTTCAAAGTGCGGTAGCCGTCCATATCTATGGCGGAGAAGTGGACGAACACGTCCTGGTCGCTGTCATCGGGGGTGACGAAGCCGTAGCCCTTAGCGTTGTTGAACCATTTGACGATGCCGGTCGCCATGCATGCTCCTCCTTCTAGGCGGTTTACGGTTGATTATTGTTGTCCTGTCGTCGGCGGCGGTGTACTGCCTGGCCGCGTCCTTTTCGCCGCCTGACCAAAAAGTATAGCCGCAAATTCCACCAGGAAAAAGCGGGTAACTCTTGGAAAAAGCTGAAGAAAATCATGATTCTCTAATGCACAGTCTGCCCTCGCTGATAAGATGTTTGCGATAGGGTTTCATTGTCTCTTCGTGTTCTAGACTTGAACGGACCGATGACGCACCAAGACGAATCCAGTGACGACCACGGACTTGCGGTACAGGAGAGCCGGCCCAAGCTCAAGCGCCCGCCGCTGTACAAGGTGATCCTGCTCAACGACGACTACACGCCGATGGAGTTCGTGGTAGAGGTACTGGAGCATTTTTTCCAGATGAGCCGCGAGAAGGCGACGCAGATCATGCTGCACGTACACACCCGTGGCGTCGGCGTGTGCGGCGTGTACACGAGGGACGTCGCGGAAACCAAGGTGGGCCAGGTCAACGACTATTCGCGTGCGCACCAGCATCCGCTGTTGTGCACCTTGGAAGAGGCGTAGGCAGAGGCTGCCAGGGAACGCAATGCCGCACGTCCGGTCCGATCATTGAGTCCCCCAGGGGCGGAGTAGTACCGAATGCTGAGCAAAGAACTGGAACTGACGCTGAACCAGGCTTTCAAGTCTGCTCGGGACAAGAAGCACGAGTTCATGACCATCGAGCACCTGCTGCTCGCCCTGCTGGACAATCCGACGGCGGCCGAAGTGCTCCGGGCCTGCGGCGCCGACCTCACCCGGCTGCGGGACGACGTCGGGAAGTTCGTCGAGGAAACCACGCCGACCCTGGCCGCTCCGGACGACCGCGACACTCAGCCGACGCTCGGCTTTCAGCGCGTGCTGCAGCGGGCGGTGTTCCACGTTCAGTCCTCGGGCAGGAAGGAGGTGACGGGCGCGAACGTGTTGGTGGCCATCTTCAGCGAGCAGGACTCGCAAGCGGTCTATTTCCTCGACCAGCAGGACATAACCAGGCTCGACGTGGTCAACTTCATCTCGCACGGGATTTCTAAAGTGCCGAGCGACGAGGCGCGCCCCGGCGGTGACACCGACAGCGCCGGACCGGGTAGCGAGGAGGGCAAGTCGAGCAGCGCACTCGCCACCTACGCGGCCAATCTCAACGAGCAGGCCCGCCTCGGCAAGATCGACCCGCTGATCGGCCGCCGTCTGGAACTGGAGCGGACCGTGCAGATCTTGTGCCGCCGCCGCAAAAACAACCCGCTGCTGGTCGGCGAGGCGGGCGTCGGCAAGACGGCCATCGCGATCTCGGCGGTCTGGTCGCCGGTACCAAGTATCGCGGCGACTTCGAGAAGCGGCTCAAGGCCGTGTTGTCCGAGCTCAAGCAGAAGCCCGAAGCCATCCTGTTCATCGACGAGATCCACACCGTCATCGGTGCCGGCGCGGCCTCTGGCGGCGTGATGGACGCGTCGAATCTGATCAAGCCGGTGCTCGCGAACGGCGAACTGCGCTGCATCGGCTCGACCACCTACCAGGAGTTTCGCGGCATCTTCGAAAAGGACCGGGCGTTGGCGCGGCGCTTCCAGAAGATCGACGTCAACGAGCCCTCGGTGGAGGAGACCGTCGAGATCCTCAAGGGCCTGAAGTCGCGCTTCGAAGACCACCATCAGGTCAAGTACTCGACCAAGGCGCTCCGTACCGCCGCCGAGTTGGCCGAGAAGTACATCAACGACCGCCACCTGCCGGACAAAGCCATCGACGTGATCGACGAGGCGGGTGCGGCGGTGCAGTTGCAGCCGCCGTCCAAGCGCAAGCGTTCGGTGAGCGTTAGCGACATCGAGAACATCGTGGCCAAGATCGCGCGCATTCCGCCGCGCAAGGTTTCGGTCGACGACACCGAGGCGCTCAAGAATCTCGCCCGCGACCTCAAGCTGGTCGTCTACGGCCAGGACCCCGCGATCGAGGCGCTGGCCTCGGCCATCCGCATGAGTCGGGCCGGTCTGGGTACCGAGCAGAAGCCGGTTGGCAGTTTTCTGTTCGCGGGACCGACCGGTGTCGGCAAGACCGAGGTCACGCGCCAGTTGGCGCGCGTGCTGGGGCTGGAACTGATCCGCTTCGATATGTCCGAGTACATGGAGCGGCACACCGTGTCGCGCCTGATCGGGGCGCCGCCGGGCTATGTTGGCTTCGACCAGGGCGGACTGCTGACCGAGGAGGTCAACAAACACCCGCACTCGGTGCTGCTGCTCGACGAGATCGAGAAGGCCCACCCCGATGTGTTCAACCTTCTGCTGCAGGTCATGGACCACGGCACCCTGACCGACAACAACGGACGCAAGGCCGATTTCCGCAACATCATCCTGGTGATGACCACCAACGCGGGGGCCGCCGACATCAGCCGGCGCTCGATTGGCTTCACCTCCCAGGACCACAGCAGCGACGGGCTACAGGCGATCGAGAAGCAGTTCTCGCCCGAGTTTCGCAACCGCCTGGATGCGATCATCCAGTTTCAGGCCCTGGGTGCGGAAACCATCGCAAGCGTGGTCGACAAGTTCCTGTTCAAACTCGAAGCTCAGTTGGCGGAGAAGCAGGTCAGCCTGGAGGTCACGCCGGAGGCCAAGGTTTGGCTGGCCGAGCGCGGGTACGACCCGCTGATGGGCGCGCGCCCGATGGCTCGCCTGATCACGGACAAGATCAAGAAGCCTTTGGCCGAGTCATTGCTGTTCGGCGAGTTGTCGCAGGGCGGCCGGGTGCGAATTCGGGAAGAGGACGGCGAACTGGCGTTCGACGAGGAAGGGCTGGCCGTCAAGTCGCCCTAGTCGGCGCGACGGCGGCGGCCGTCAGCGTTATCGGTAGAC
>JARRQB010000230.1:0-4312 GCA_037382265.1 Gammaproteobacteria bacterium
GCCCTCCTCGATGTGGCGGTGCACGTTCTCGACCACCACGATGGCGTCGTCCACCACCAGGCCGATCGCCAGCACCATGGCGAGCAGGGTCAGGAGATTGATCGAGTAGCCGAGCACCAGCATCAGAAAGGCGGCGCCGATCAGCGACAGCGGCACGGCGACCGCGGGGATCAGCGCGGCGCGCATCGAACCCAGCGACAGGTAAATCACCAGCAACACGATCAGGACGGCCTCCGCGAGCGTCTTGAACACTTCGTCGATGGAGTCGCTGATGAACACGCTGGCGTCGTAGGGTATGTGGGCCTGCAGGTCGCCGGGGAACTGCGCGCGCAATTCCGGCAGCAGCGCGCGCACCCGCTCGGCCACGTCCAGCGGGTTCTGGCCGGGGGCCTGTTCGATACCGACGAAGATCGCCGGTATGCCCTTGTACAGGGTGGTGGTGTCGTAGTCCTCCGCCCCGAGTTCGACGTCGGCGATGTCCTCCAGTCGCACCAGCGTCTCGCCGCGCGACGACACCACCAGGCGCTGGAAGGCCTCGACGCTGCCCACGTCGGTGGTGGCCGAGAGGTCGATGGCGACGTACCGGCCCTTCGCCTTGCCGATCGCCGAGAGGTAGTTGTTGCGGCGCAGGACGTCGTCGACCTCGGTTGCGCTGACGCCCAGCGCGGCCATGCGGTCGGGGTCGAGCCAGATCCGCATCGCGAAGGTCTTGTTGCCGATCAGCTGGGCCTTGGCCACGCCGGGCACGGCCTGCAGCTGCGGCTGAACCACGCGCAACAGGTAGTCGGTGATCTGCGACTGCAGCATGGTGCGGCTGTAGAAGGCCATGTACATCAGCGCGGTGGCGTCGCCGGTGGTCGCATCGATGACCGGGTCCTCCGCCTCGACCGGCAGGATGTTGCGCTGGCTGGCGACCTTGGCCTGGATCTCGGCAACCGCGGCCCTGGGGTCGTAGTTGAGGCGCATGTGGGCCTCGATGGTGGAACGGCCCTGCACGCTGGTCGCCGACAGGTAGTCGATACCGTCGGCCTCGGCGATCGCCTGCTGCAGCGGGGTGGTGACGAAGCCCTTGACCAGTGCACTGTCCGCGCCGGGGTAGCTGGTCGTGACCGTCACCACCGTGTCGCTGGTCTCAGGGTATTGGCGCACCTCGAGCGCGAGCAGCGCGCGCAGCCCGATGACCAGGATCAACAGGCTGACGACGCTCGCCAGGACGGGGCGGCGGATGAACAGATCGGTGAAGCTCATTTACCCAGCGCCTCCCCGGTGGGGACCACGGAGTTGTCGAGTTGCACCGCCTGGCCGTTGCGCAGCTTGACCTGGCCGGCCAGCACCACCCGCTGGCCGGGGGCGAGGCCCTCGGTCACCTCGATCTCGTCGCCGCTGACGGCGCCGGTCTGGATGGCCTGGCGCTGCACCGTCAACCGGCCGTCCTGTTCCTCGATCAGAAACACCGAGTCGCCGTAGGGGGCGAAGCTCACGGCGGCCCGGGGGATGGTGACGACGCCCTCGCGGACGGGCTGTTCGACCCCGACCTCGACGAACATGCCGGGGCGCAGCAGCCGCTCCGGGTTGGGGATGACGGCGCGCAGCTTGATGGTCCGGGTGGCGACGTCGATGCCCGGGTTCATGGCGGTGATACTGCCGCTGAACGCGCGGCCGGGCGCGGCGGCGGCCATCGCCTTGACCTGCTGACCGACCCGCAGGGCGGGCAGGTGCCGCTCGGGCAGGGTGAAGTCCGCGTACAGGCGGTCGATGCTCTGCAGCGGCACCAGCGCGGCCCCGGGCTGGACGAACTCGCCGACGTCGACCGAGCGGATACCGAGCTGGCCGTCGAACGGTGCGCGAATGGTCTTCTTCTCGATGATCGCCTGCTTGCTCGCCACCTGCGCGGTGGAGTTGTCCAGCTCGGCCTTGGCCTCATCCACGTCCGACTGCGACACCGAGCGCTCCTTCACCAGCGTGGCGAGGCGGCGGTACTTGATGCGCGCAAGGTTCTGCTCGGCCACCAGACCGAGGAGCTCGGCCTGGTCCACGGCATCGTCCAGCCGCAGCAGCACCTCACCCTTGGCCACCGGTTCCCCGGACTCGAACAAGATCTCGCGCACCACGCCCGAGACCTCGGCGGTCACGTCGATCCCGCTGCTGGACACCAGGGTGCCGACGGTCTTCAGCTCCGGCTGCCAGCGGGTCTCCTTGACCGTGACGTGCGCTACCGTGGCCGGGGGCGGCGGGCCCTGGCGGGCGCCGGCCTGCTGCTGCTGGTAGTACTTCCACCCGAAGATGCCGCCGAACACGGCGCTGAGCAGGACGACGACGACGAACAGGCGTAGCAACATAAGAACCATCCCAGGGAGTACGAGGCGCGGATCGTGTCGGGTGACCCGATGTTGCACTGCACACTAGCAATAAACTATCTTGCCCGCAAGATAGTCAGCCGCCGACGGGAGCAGGCCCTTGTCAGAACGCATCCGAGTCGCCGACCTGCTCGCCAGCCTCGCGCGCGAGTGGCCCGCGGTGGCCGCGCGTGTCCACTTGGCCGTGCCCTATCTCTACCGTGCCCGCGACCAGCTGTTCGACGACGTGTGCGAGCGGCTGGCGCCGTACGGCCTGCGCCCGGCCGACGTGGACGTGCTGGCCGCGCTGCGCACCAGGCCACCGCCGCGTCAGCTCACCCCCACCGTGCTCTACCGCTCGCTGCTGCTCAGTTCCGGCGGGCTCACCAAGATCCTCACTCGGCTGGAGCGCGAGGGGCTGGTCGAGCGCCTGGCCAATCCCGCGGACGGCCGCAGCCACTTGGTGCGCTTGACCGAGCGCGGCGCGGCGCGGCTGGACGAGGTGGTCCCGGTCATCCTGGCCCAGGAAGCGGACTTTCTGGCGCCGCTCGAAGCGGCGGAACGGCAGGAGTTGGGCCGGCTGTTGGCGAAACTGGTCGAACGGCGCGGTTGACGGGCCGTGCGGGCCGGCGGCCCGACGCAGCGGCTTCAGGCTCGCCGCCGCGTCTTGCGCTGGTTCCGGCCGCTGCCGCCGAGCCGCTGGACCGTGTTCGGTAGATTGGCCCAGATCACCTTCGCGAGGGCCTGAAGGGCGGCGCGGCGCGGGAAGCTCTTGCGGTAGACCATGCGCACCCGGCGATAGGCGTCGTTGAGCTCCAGCTTGCGGGCAATGATGCCGGAGTCGGTCATCCAGCCGCCGCGCACCGCCAGCGCCGGCACCAGGGTGCAGCCGAAGCCGGCACCGACCAGTTGCAACAGGGTCTCGAGGCTGGCGGCGCGCAGATCGGCCATCTCGCCCTGGCGGTTGATTTCCGACAGCCGGCACATGGTCGACCGGGTGCGCCAGCCAGAACGGTTCCTGGAACAGCGGCTCGCTGACCAGGTCGGCCTCGTCGACCGGGGTGGCCAGCAGCGCCACGTCGATCTGGTGGGCACGTAGCCGCTCGACCAGTGTGTCGGTGATCTCCTCTGACAGCACCAGCCGCAGCTGCGGGTTCTCGTGCCGCAGCGGGACCAGGATCAGCGGCATCAGGTAGGGGCTGAGCGTCGGAATGGCGCCGACCCGCAGCGGCCCGGCCAATGGGTCGCTCGCGGCCCGCGCCAGCTGCTGGATCGCATCGGCCTGCTCGATGATCAGCTTGGCGTGGGAGACGATCTCCTCGCCGATCGGCGTCACCGAGACGGACCGGTTGGTGCGCTCGAACAGGGTCACGCCCAGTTCTTCCTCGAGCTTCTTGATCTGCCCGCTCAGGGTCGGTTGGCTGACGAAGCAGCGCTCTGCCGCCTTGCCGAAGTGGCGCGCCTCGGCGACGGCGATCAGGTACTTGAGGTCTCGCAGGTTCATGGGTCAACTATAACCAAATCCCCCGGGGCGGCGATCGGCGTCAGCCCGGCGCCGACACCTCCGGCAGGTCGCGGGCGCGCCAGGCGGCGAGCAGGGATACCAGGCCGAGCAGGCCGATCACCGCCGCGCTGCCCAGCCAGTCGCCGAGCACGCCCGCCAGTCCGCCCGCCAGCATGGCGATGCCGACCACCGTGTTGCTGACCGCGACATAGGTGGCGCGCTGCTCGCTGCTGGCCATGTCCACCAGATAGACCTTGCGGCCGAGGCGCACGCCGCTGTGGCAGATGGCGGCCAGCATGAACACCAGCGCCCACCCTAGACCGTCGTGCAGCGCCTGGGGATTGGCCAGCAGCGCCGCGAACACGGCGATGCCGAGCAGGCCGTTCAGGGCGGCGGCGCGCGCCATCACCGAGCGGCTCGAACGGTCGCCCAGCCTACCCCAGACCGGTGACGACAGGCTGCCGGCGACGCC
>JARRQB010000231.1:0-4574 GCA_037382265.1 Gammaproteobacteria bacterium
GCCCAACCCGCTCGGCCCTAGGCCCCAGGCCCTAGGCCCTATCCTTTAGGCCCTCGGCCCTTCTTCCGAGGTATGCCGAAACGCTGCCGGCGCTCCCACAGCGCCTTGCGGCTGATTCCCAGCCGCTGCGCCAGTTCCGTCTCGGTCATGTGCTCCTGGTTGTCGAGCACGAAGCGGCGGAAGTACTCCTCCAGCGAGAGCTGGTCGGCGCGCTCGGGCGCGCCGGCCTCGCGCGGCGGGGCGTGGTGCTCGATGGCGAGCAGCTGGGGGGTGATGACGTCGTCCTCGCACAGGATGACCGCGCGCTCCATGGTGTTCTCGAGTTCGCGCACGTTGCCCGGCCAGTGGTAGCGGCGGATGGTCTCGAGCGTCTCGCGCGAGAGCTTCATCGGGTGGCGGTTGAGCTGGCGGCGTACCTTCTCGAGCAGGAACACCGCCAGTTCGATCACGTCGTCGCCGCGCTCGCGCAGCGGCGGCAGGGTCATCTCGACCACCCGCAGGCGGAAGTAGAGGTCGCTGCGGAACCCGCCCTGCTGGACCAGCTGGCGGATGTCGCGGTGGGTCGCGGCGATGATGCGCACGTCCAGCGGGCGGCTGGGGTCGGCGCCGGCCTCGCGGTGTTCGCCGCTCTGCAGCACGCGCAGCAGCCGTGCCTGCGCGGCGACGGGCAGTTCGCCGACCTCGTCGAGGAACAGAGTACCGCCGTCGGCCTT
This sequence comes from Gammaproteobacteria bacterium, assembly GCA_037382265.1. GTDB lineage: Bacteria > Pseudomonadota > Gammaproteobacteria > Chromatiales > Chromatiaceae > JARRQB01. Next base: position 714 of record JARRQB010000231.1, read on the forward strand.
CTCCATCAGGCCGATGCGGCTGCGCTCGGTGCCCTGGTCGTAGCCGAACAGTTCCGCCTCGATCAGGTGTTCGGGCACGGCGGCGCAGTTGAAGGCGACGAACGGGGCTTCGTGCCGCGCACTCTTCTCGTGCAGGGCGCGCGCGACCAGTTCCTTGCCGGTGCCGGACTCGCCCAGGATCAGCACGGTGGCGTCGGTCGGGGCGACCTTCTCGATGCGGCTGCAGACCTCGCGCATGGCCGCGCACTTGCCGACCATGCCGCCCACCGGGTAGACCTGCTCGAGGTCGCTCTTGAGCGCCTCGCTGCGGCGTTCGCGCCGGCCCTGGCGCAGCACCCGTTCGACCAGCATCACCAGTTCGTCGTGGTCGAAGGGCTTGGCGATGTAGTCGATCGCGCCGAGCTTCATGGCGTCGACCGCCGAAGGCACGCTGGCGTAGCTGGTCATGATGATCACCGGGACCCCGTCGGCGTGCTCGATGACCGCGGTGCCCTCGGCGCCGGGCAGCCGCAGGTCGCTCAGGATCAGGTGGAACTGCGCCGGCTCCAGCGTGCGGGCGTCCTCGACCGAGGCCGCCTCGGCGACGCGGTGGCCGTGGCGTTCGAGCAGGCGGCGCAGCGCGGTGCGGATGACTTCTTTATCTCGATCACCCCGTCGTGTTAGGCGACGATCTTGTGCGCCAGGGACAGGCCGAGCCCGGTGCCCCGGCCGGTCGGCTTGGTGGTGTAGAAGGGCTCGAACACGGTCTGCTGCAGGTCGGCGGGAATGCCCTCGCCGCGGTCCATCACCTCGATGACGGCCTGGCCGGTGGCCACCCGCGCCATCAGCGCCACCCGGTCTCCGGCGCGCGAGGCGTCGCCCGCGTTGGTCAGCAGGTTGACCAGCACCTGGGTGAGCTGCTGGCGGTCGCCGCTGAGGCTGATCTCCGGCGCGCAGTCGGCGTCAAAGTGAATGTCGCGCCCCTGCTGGGTGAGCTGCACCAGGCGGATGGATTCCTCGATGGCCTCGCGCAGCGGGAAGGTCTCGCGCCGGTGCAGGTGGCGGCCGCCGCGGCTGAAGCCGGTCAGCGTGCGCAGGATGCCGCTGATGCGCCGGGTCTGCTCGATGATGTCCTCGACGCTCTGGCGCAGCACCTGGTCGTCGGTCTCGTGGCGCAGGTTCTGCGCCAGCGAGGCGATGCCGGTCACCGGGTTGCCGATCTCGTGGGCCACCCCGGCGGCCAGCCGGCCGATCGAGGCCAGGCGGTCGCTGTGGGCCAGTTCCGCCTCGAGGTTTTCCAGGTCGGTCAGGTCCTCGATCAGCATGACCAGGCCGGGGCTCGCCGTCGCCTCGCGCGCGAGCCCCGGGTCGGCGTAGGCCGCCTTGTGCAGGTTGAACCAGCGCCGCTGCCCGCCGACGGTGAGCTCGAGGCGGTACATGTGGCTGTCGGGTGCCCGCGCGAAGCCCGCGAGCAGGCCGCCCCACGGCTCGGGCAGGTCCTCCAGGGGCACGCCGGCGGCCTTGCGGCTGCGCAGGCCGCTCAGGCTCTCCATGACGTTGTTCCACATCACCACGCTGCCGCCGGGGTCGGTCGCGCACACCGCCAGCGGCAGGTCCTGCAGGATCTGGCGGTGCAGCCGGCGCAGGTTGTCGAGCTCGGCGGTCATGCCCTGCAGCTGGGTGCGCGAGGCCTCGAGCTGCTCCTCGACGTAACGCATGGAGTCGGCCAGCGCGGTCTTGGCCTGGTGGTCGAGGCGCAGGCGGTGGTTGATGATCATGTGCGCCATCTGCGGCCCGATCAGGCCGGAGAGGTTGCGCTCGATGCGCTCGCGCAGCCGCCGCAGTTCCGAGGGGCGGCGCTCGTAGGTGCTCATGCCGAGGTCGCGCAGCGCCTGCTCGACCTCCTTGTTGGCGGTCTCCCAGCCGAGCGTCATGGCCAGCCCTTCGCGGAACTGCTGTGGCGACTGCAGCGCGACCACCCCGGCCAGCGGCAGGAAGGACTCCGAGCAGCAGGCGTGCGCGGCGTCGCGCTCGATCGGCGTCTGCCGGGTGAGCAGCGTGACCACCACGAACAGCAGGCCGTTGACCGCCAGCGAGCTGAAGGTGGCGAACTCCCAGCGCTCGAGCCCCGAGGCGACCTGCCAGGCGTTGACGTCGAAGGCCACCCGGAGCACGCCCGAGGACTGCAGCAGCGGCAGGATGAGCGTGGCCAGCCACACCGAGATGCCGCCCAGCAGGCCCCAGATGAAGCCCCAGCGGGTGGCGCGCCGCCAGTACAACAGGCCGATGGTGCCGGGCACGAACTGGGCGACCGCCACGAAGGAGATCAACCCGAGCTGGACCAGCCCCTGGTTCTGCTCGAGCAGGGTGTAGAAGCCGTAGCCGGCCAGGATGATGACCGCGATCAGCACCCGCCGGCCGAGCAGCAGCCAGCGGTACAGGTTCATCTCCGGGTCGGGGTAGTTGGCGGGCAGCAGCAGGTTGTTCAGGCTCATCGAGGACAGCGCCAGCGTGGTCACGATCACCATGGCGCTGGCCGCCGAGACACCGCCGATGAACGCCAGCATGGGCAGCCAGCCGGGGCCGTTGGCGATGCTGATGCCGAGCCCGAAGTAGCTCGCCGGCATGTCGAGCGCCAGCGCCTGGCCGCCCCAGAGGATGACCGGAATGGCGAGGTTCAGCACCAGCAGGAACAGCGGGAAGGCCCAGCCCGCGGTGCGCAGGTGGCGCGGGTCGAAGTTCTCGGTGAAGGCCATGTGGAACTGGCGCGGCAGCAGGAAGGCCGCGGCGAAGGCGAGAAACAGCAGCGTGCCCCAGGGGCCCTCGCGCACTGGCTCGTACAGCGCGCGGGTGGCCTCGGGGTTGGCGCGCAGCCAGTCGTTCAGACCGTCGACGCCGCCGAACACGCCGAACAGGGCGGCCGCGCCGACCGCCAGCAGGGCGATCAGCTTGACCAGCGACTCGAAGGCGATCGCCACCACCAGGCCGCGGTGCTTGTCGCGCGGCGAGATGTGGCGCGCGCCGAACAGAATGGCGAACAGCGTCAGCACGATGCAGAAGCCGATTGCGATCACGTCCGACGGTGCCTCGTCGGTGAGCGCCCGCATCGACTCGGTGAGCGCGCGGATCTGCAGCGCGATGTAGGGCAGGGTACCGATCAGCATGAACAGGGTGACCAGGACGCCCGCGCCCTGGCTGCGGTAGCGGAAGGCGAACACGTCGGCCAGCGAGGTGAGCTGGTACTCGCGGGTGAGCCGCAGCATGGGCGCGAGCAGCACCGGGCTGAGCACGAAGGCGAGGGTGACGCCGAGGTAGATGGTCAGGAACAGGAAGCCGCTGTCCTGTGCGAAACCGACCGAGCCGTAGTAGCTCCACGAGGTGGCATAGACGCCGAGCGACAGGGTGTAGGTCCAGGGGTTGTCGACCCAGCGCTCGGGCAGGCGGCCGTGGTCCGCGGCGTGGGCGATCAGGAACAGGACGACCAGGTAGCCGACGCCCGCCAGCGACAGCGCAACGGCGTTAAGGCCCATCGGCGTCGCGGCGCGAGTGGATCAGACCGGCGAGCACGATGATCAGCGCCCACAGCAGGTAGGGCAGATACCAGGGGCTGTCGCCCCGTACCCACCAGACCATCAGCGGCGAGGCGAAGAACAGCAGCCCCAGCAGGGCGATGAGCACGGACGAGTCCTTCTGATCGTTGCTGGGCCTGTAGCGCATGGGGGTAGCTTAGCGGTTGTTACCAATAGTAACAATGCGGTGGGGTCGGGCTTGTAGCCCCAAGGGCAGGGCCGAGGGCCTAGGGCCTAGGGCCTTAACGGCAGGGCCTAGGGCCTTAACGGCGGGGCTGAGGGCCTGGGCGCTTGACGGCAGGGCCGAGGGGCT
>JARRQB010000232.1:0-2500 GCA_037382265.1 Gammaproteobacteria bacterium
ACATCCCGCCGGCGCTGCTCGACCGCATGGAGGTGATCCGTCTGTCGGGCTACACCGAAGACGAGAAGGTGCACATCGCCGAGCGTTACCTGATTCCGAAGCAGTGCGACAACAACGGACTGAAGCAAGACGAGATGGTGATTCGCGAGGCCACCGTGCGGGACATCGTGCGCTATTACACGCGCGAGGCCGGCGTACGCAACCTCGAGCGCGAGATCGCAAAGATCTGCCGCAAGGTCGTCAAGGACATCCTGCTCAAGGGCGGTGACAAGAAGTCGGTCACGGTCACGCCGAAGAGTCTGGAGAAGTACCTAGGGGTGAAGCGTTTCCGCTACGGCCGGGCCGACGAGCACGATCAGATCGGGCAGGTCACTGGTCTGGCGTGGACCGAGGTAGGCGGCGAACTGCTGCGCATCGAGGCGGCCCTGATGCCGGGCAAGGGTCGGCTGACCCACACCGGACAGCTGGGCGACGTCATGAAAGAGTCGATTCAGGCGGCTATGACCGTGGTGCGCAGCCGCGCCCACAGTCTGGGGCTGGAGCCGGACTTTCACCAAAACTGCGACGTCCACATCCACGGGCCCGAGGGAGCCACGCCGAAGGACGGCCCCAGCGCCGGGATCGGGATGTGCACGGCGCTGGTGTCGGCCCTGACCGAGATCCCGGTGCGGGCCGACGTGGCCATGACGGGCGAGATCACACTGCGCGGCGAGGTGCTGCCGATCGGCGGTTTGAAGGAGAAACTGCTCGCGGCCCATCGCGGTGGCATCCAGGTGGTGATCATTCCCGAGGAAAACGAGCGCGACCTCGTCGACATACCGAAGAACATCAAGCAGAATCTGGAGATTCGGCCGGTCCGTTGGATCGACGAGGTCTTGGACATCGCCCTGATCGAGCAACCCCACCCGCACGGCAATGCGCAGGGGCAGGCGAGTGTGCAGGCAAAGGAGGCCGAACCCGAAGCCAAGTCCGGGGAAAAGGCTGCGGGTTCCAAGAAAGGTCTGTTGCGACACTGAAAGGCAATACGCGCGCCTTCGGGGCGCTGAGTTGACACGACGAAAATACGGCTGCTATAAAGCCGCCCGCTCAGGGAGCGCTGCGACGGTTGAACGCCGTGCCGCGCGTCAAGAGACGCGGGCTTGCTACACGCGAAATCCAAAGGGGAGTATGCAGAATGAAAAAGACTGAACTCGTAGACGCCATGGCCGATGCGGCGGACATCTCCAGGGCTGCGGCCGGGCGAGCGCTCGACGGCCTGTTGGAAGCCGTCACCAAGGCGATGAAGGAGGGGGAGCCCGTGTCGATCGTCGGCTTTGGCACCTTTACCGTTCGTGACCGCGCCGCCCGCACCGGCCGCAACCCCAAGACCGGCGACACGATCGAAATCGCGGCCTCCCGCACGCCTGCTGTTAAGGCTGGCAAGGCCCTGAAAGATGCCGTAAACTAGCGCGCCTTGCCGGGGGTGCTTAGCTCAGCTGGGAGAGCATCGCCCTTACAAGGCGAGGGTCGCAGGTTCGATCCCTGCAGCACCCACCAGTCATCGCTGGAGTGGTAGTTCAGTTGGTTAGAATACCGGCCTGTCACGCCGGGGGTCGCGGGTTCGAGTCCCGTCCACTCCGCCACTACTCTCGTCGGCGAGGTGCCGCCCGGTGCCTCGACCGCAAACCCCGAACCGCACCTTCGAGAGTCTGAGAGACGATGCTTCAGGCCATCAGAGACAAGGCCCAAGGCTGGATTGCCTGGGCGATCGTTATTCTCATTTCCGTGCCTTTCGCCCTGTGGGGCATTCAGGAATACCTCGGCGTCGGCGCCGAGCCCGTGGCAGCCAAGGTCAACGGCAACGAGATACTCGAGCGCGACCTCGACCGCCGCGCGCGTGACTTTCGCGAGAATCTTCGCTTGACGTTGGGGGAGGCCTATCGGCCGGATCTGATCACCGAGGACGAATTGCGTGCCCAGGTGCTGGGCCGCATGATCGACGAGCGGGTTCTGCTGGAGGCCTCGAGCGACTGGGGCATGCGCGCCAGCGACGCCATGGTGCGTGGCTACATCGCCGGGATCCCCGCCTTTCAGCAGGACGGACGTTTCAGCCAGGGCCTGTACGAATCCGCCCTGCGCAACCGGGGCATGTCGCCGCAGATGTTCGAGTCGAGCGTGCGGCAGGAGATCGTCCTCGACCAGTTCCGGCAGGCGGTGCGGACCAGCGCCTACGTTGTCGAGAGCGAACTCGAGGAGGCTGCACGGCTCGAATTCCAGACGCGCGACATTGCCTACCTGCTGGTGCCGGGCGCCGATTTTCGCGTCGAGGGTGAGCCGCCTGAGGCGGAGCTGGAGGCCTACTACCGTGAGCACAGCGGCGCCTACCGGGTGCCCGAGATGGTGAGCCTGCAGTACTTGCTGCTGGACGTGGCGGAGTTGGCCGACAAAGTGCCGGTCACCGATGACGCGATCGCAAACCACTTCGAACAGCACACGCTGGAATTTCGTGCGCCCGAGCAGC
>JARRQB010000232.1:2509-7373 GCA_037382265.1 Gammaproteobacteria bacterium
CGTCGCCCTGCCGGCTGGCGCCGATGCGGAAGCCGAGGCCGAGGCCCTCGCGGAGGCGCAGACACTGCGCCAGCGGCTGGCGGCGGGTGAGGATTTCGCCGCGCTGGCGGCCGAGGCCTCCGATGACCCGGGTTCGGCCCAACTCGGGGGAGACCTCGGCTGGATCGAACCCGGCATGATGGTCGAACCCTTCGAGGAAGCGGCCTACGAACTGGAACCCGGCAAGGTGAGCGAGCCGGTGCGCAGTCAGTTCGGTTTCCATCTGATCGAGGTCACCGACGTCAAGGGCGGCAGCGATGTCGAATTCGCCGATGTACGCGACGAGGTCGAGGCGGCGTATCGGCGCCTCGAGGCCGAGAACCAGTTCTACGATTTCGCTGAACGGCTTGCCGACCTCAGCTTCGAGAACCCGGGCAGCCTGGCGCCGGCCGCCGAGGCCCTGGGACTGGACGTTCGTCAGACCGAGCCCTTCGCCGAGAACGATCCGCCCGAGCTGTTTGCTTCGCCCAAGGCGCTGGCAGCCGCGTTCGGCGAAGAGGTGCTGGAGCGCGGCAACAACAGTCCGCTCATCGAACTGGGTCCCGACCGGGGCCTGGTGATGCGCCTGCTCGCGCATCGGCCGGAGCGGGTACGCGACCTCGCCGAGGTGCGTGCCGAGGTTGTGGAGGCCTATCGCACGGCCCAGGCCAGCGCTGCCGCCGAGGCGGCAGGCAAGGAACTGCAGGCCGCCGTGGCCACCGGTACGACCCTGGAGGCGGCCAGTGCGGAGCACGGCTGGCAAGTGGAACGGGTCGAGAAGCTGCGCCGCAATGACCCCAGGGTGCCGGCCTCGCTGACCGCCACGGCCTTCAGCCTGGTCGGCGCCGAGCCGGTTGCCGGCGTGGCCGTCGGCGGTGACTATGCCGTGCTCGAGGTGCTGGAGGTCGAGGACGGTCGCCTCGCCGAGCTGTCGGACAACGAACGCGCCCTGCTGCGCAACCGTTTGCGCAACAGCCGCCAAACCGGCGAATACGATGCCCTGCTGGCCGCGCTGCGCGAAGCAGCCGACATCGAACGTCGAACGCCGAGGAGCGAGTAACCGGGTCCCTCGCTCCTCGGCGTTCACATACCGAGGATGTGGTAACCGGAGTCGACGTAGAGCACGTCGCCGGTGATCCCCGATGCCAGGTCCGAGCACAGAAAGGCAGCCGCGTTGCCGACTTCGTCGATACTCACGTTGCGCCGCAGCGGCGTCTTGGCCTCGGCCTCGGCGAGCATGCTGCGGAAATTGCTGATCCCCGAGGCGGCCAGGGTCCGGATCGGGCCGGCAGAGACCGCATTGACGCGGATGCCTTCGGGGCCGAGCGAGTCGGCGAGATAGCGCACGTTGGCCTCCAGGCTGGCCTTGGCGACTCCCATGACGTTGTAGTTGGGGACGGTACGAACCGCGCCGAGGTAGCTCATGGTGATCAGGGCGCCGTTACGCCCCCGCATCATTGGCCGGCCCGCCTTGGCGAGCGCCGCGAAGCTGTAGGCACTGATGTCGTGGGCGATGCGGAAACCCTCTCGGGTCACGGCGTCGACGTAGCTCCCCTCGAGTTGATCGCGCGGCGCAAAGCCTACCGAGTGCACGATGATGTCGAGCCCGTCCCAGTGGCTGCCGAGCGCTTCGAAGGCGGCGTCGATCTGCGCGACTCCGCTGCCACGTCTTCCACCCGGCTCTTCAGCTTGTCGGTCTGATAGGTCAGGGCGAGTTCCGCACCCTCCCGGTACATGGCCTTGGCGATGCCGTAGGCGATCGAACGGTTGCTCGCGACGCCGACGACAAGGGCTCGCTTGCCTTGGAGAAATCCCATACGCTGATCCTCTGAGAACGGGCAGAAAACTGGCTGACAACGGATCGGCGGGATGCGAATATCCCGGACACGCGGCCGCCGTGGCAGACGCCCGCAAAGTTACCGAAAAGGTCGCCCGCAAGCAAAACATCCGCTGCCCCTGGTTCCGGGCGGTGGCCGGCAGTGAGCGATGAGGTCCACGCGCATCCGACTCCCGCACATCGTCCCCGTCCTGTTGCTCGCCGTCGCGCTGCTCGCGGGCTGCGGCGAGCGCGCCTGGAACAATCCCTACGCGGACGACGTGGACGACGCCGGTGTCTACTACAGCTCGTTTTCCGAACGCCCCAAGCACCTGGACCCGGCGCGCTCCTACAGTGCCAACGAGTGGGCGTTCATCTCGCAAATCTACGAGCCGCCGCTGCAGTACCACTTTCTCAAGCGCCCCTACGAACTGGTGCCGCTGGTGGCGGCGGCGATGCCCGAGATTCACCGCTACGACGGAGCCGGCCGGCGGTTGCCCGAGGACGCCCCGCCCGAGGCGATCGCCTACACGGACTACGTGATCCGCATCCGCGAGGGTGTGCGCTACCAGCCGCACCCGGCGTTCGCGCGCGAGCCCGACGCCAGCTACAGCTACTGGCCGCTGGAAGCGTCGGCGCTCGCGTCCGTCCGCACCCTGAGTGACTTCCCCAGGCGCAGCACGCGCGAACTGACCGCGGCCGACTTCGTCTACCAGATCAAGCGGCTCGCCTACCGCGCCAACCACTCGCCTGTGGCGGGCCTGATGGCGGAGCACATCCGTGGCTTTGCGGCCTTCTCGGAGCTGGTCGGGAACGCGCAGCAGGAAAGGATCGAGGCCGGGGGTGCCGCCGACGGGTGGCTCGATCTCCGGGCCTTCGAGATGACCGGCGTCGTGCAGCTCGACCGCTATCGCTACCGCATCCGCATCGACGGCAGCTATCCACAATTCGTCTATTGGCTGGCGATGAACTTTTTCGCCCCTATGCCTTGGGAGGCCGAGCGCTTCTATGCGCAGCCCGGCATGCGCGAGCGCAACATTACCCTGCACTGGTACCCGGTCGGCACCGGTCCTTACCTGTTGGCCGAGAACAACCCGAACCTGCGCATGGTGCTCGAAGCCAACCCGAACTTTCGCGGCGAGCCCTATCCCGGCGAGGGCGCGCCGGGCGACCGCTCGGCCGGGCTGCTGGACGACGCCGGCAAGCGCATGCCGTTCGTGCGGCGCGCCGTCTACAGTCTGGAGAAGGAGGCGATCCCGCGCTGGAACAAGTTCCTGCAGGGCTACTACGACAGTTCAGGCATCGCCTCGGACAGCTTCGACCAGGCGGTGCAGTTCGGCAGTGGCGGCGAACCCGAACTCACCGCCGCGATGCGCGACCGCGACATCCGCCTCAACACCGCCGTGGAGACGTCGATCTTCTACACCGGTTTCAACATGCTCGACCCGGTGGTGGGCGGCGACAGTGAACGCGCCCGTCTGCTGCGCCTTGCCATCTCCATCGCCATCGACATGGAGGAGTACGTGGCGATCTTCCAGAACGGGCGCGGTGAGCCGGCGCAGGGGCCGCTGCCGCCGGGTATCTTCGGTTACCGCGCGGGCGTCGAGGGCGTTAATCCTTACGTTTACCGCCGCGAGGACGGTCGGGTAAGACGCCGCGGCCTGGTCGAGGCAAAGGCCCTGCTGGAGCAGGCCGGCTACCCGGGCGGCAGGGATCCGGCAACCGGGGCGCCGCTGGTGCTCTACTACGACAGCGCGGCCGCCGGACCCGAGTCCAAGGCGCTGATGGACTGGTATCGGCGGCAGTTCGAAAAGCTCGGCATCGAGCTGGTGATCCGGGCGACCGACTACAACCGTTTCCAGGAGAAGATGTTCAAGGGCAACGCCCAGATCTACAGCTGGGGCTGGAACGCCGACTACCCGGACCCGGAGAACTTCTTCTTCCTGCTCTACGGCCCCAACGGCAAGGCGGAGCACAAGGGCGAGAACGCCTCCAACTACGCCAACCCCGAGTTCGACGCCCTGTTCGACGAGATGAAGAATCTGGCCAACGGGCCGCGGCGGCTCGAGGTCATCTCGCGTATGCTCGAGATCCTGCGCCGCGATGCGCCTTGGGTGTGGGGCTTCTATCCCAAGGCCTTCGGTCTGCAGCACGCCTGGTACCACAACACCAAGCCACACCTGATGGCGAACAATACCCTCAAGTATCGGCGCATCGATGCCGGGCTGCGCGCGCGCAAGCGCCGGGCGTGGAACGAGCCGGTCACCTGGCCGCTGTACCTGCTCGGCGCCGTGCTGGCGGGCAGCCTGGTGCCCGCCCTGGTGGGCGTGCGGCGGCGCGAGCGGAGGGCGGCCCGGTGACCGCCTACATCATCCGCCGGCTGTTCTATGCGGTGCCGATCCTGATCGGCGTGAACGCGCTCACCTTCGTGCTGTTCTTCGTGGTGAACTCGCCCGACGACATGGCGCGCATGCAACTGGGCCAGAAGCGCGTCACGGCCGACGCGATCGAGCAATGGAAGGCAGAGCGCGGCTATGACCGACCGCTGTTGTACAACGCCGACGAGCAGGGGCCCGCGCAGCTCACCGAAACCATCTTCTTTCAGAAGTCGCTCAACCTGTTCCGCTTCGAGTTCGGCCAGTCGGACAGCGGTCGCGACATCGGCTACGACATCTCCCAGCGCATGTGGCCGAGCCTGGCCATTGCGGTGCCGACGCTGCTGGTCGGCTTGCTCGTCAACATCACCTTCGCGCTTCTCCTGGCGTTCTTCCGGGCAACCTACTTCGACTTCTGGGGCGTGGTGCTGTGCGTGGTGATGATGTCGATCTCGGGTCTCTTTTACATCATTGGCGGGCAGTACCTGGTGGGCAAGATGCTCAATCTGGTGCCCATCTCCGGCTACGACACCGGCTGGGCCGCAGCCAAGTTCCTGGTGCTGCCGGTGATCATCGGCGTAATCGGCGGTATCGGTTCGGGCACGCGCTGGTACCGCACCCTGTTTCTCGAGGAGATCCACAAGGACTACGTGCG
>JARRQB010000233.1:0-3297 GCA_037382265.1 Gammaproteobacteria bacterium
AACGCCGCGGCGTCGACCGGGGCGATCTCGTGCCGTAGTCGCGCCAGGGTCCGCCGTCTGAGCCGGCGCAACACCTCGGGATCGCACCACTCGGGCAACGACCCCTCGGGCCGGATCTCGCCACGCACCAGCTCGCCGCGGCTCTCCAGCAGCTTCAACGCCGGCTCGACCTGCCCGGCACGCAGACCGAACCGGGCCGCGGGTGCGGCGGCGGCAAACGGACCGTGGGTGCGGGCATAGCGCAGCAACAGGCGCTCCAGCGGCTCGTCCACGGCGCCGAGGAAGGCCTCGGGCAGCCCGGCCGCAGGCACGACGCCGAGCGCGTCGCGGTACAGACCGGCGTCTTCGCTCGCCATCCAGCGGGGCTCGCCGGCGAGCCTGGCCGCAAACGCCCGGCCGGCGCGGCGCAGCCCGTCGAGCCAGAGCGCCGGGTCGGCGCTGCAGCGCTGCGCCAGGTCCGCCGTCGAGAGGTCGCCCAGGCGACGCAGCAAATCGTGAACGCCGTCGGCGCTGCCGGCGCGGTGCGGCGCGTCCAGGTGCTGCAGTTCCTCCTCGAGCGCCGCCAGCACGTCCGGCTCGATCAGCTGGCGCAACTCCACCTGACCCAGCAACTCGGCGAGCAGGTCGCGGTCGAGCGTCAGGGCCTGCGCCTTGCGCTCGGCCAGCGGCGCGTCCTGTTCGTAGATGTAGGCGGCAACGTAGGCGAACACGAGCGCGCGCGCGAACGGCGAGGCGTGGCCCGTTTCCACCTCCTCGACGCGAATGCGGCGCGCGCGGATCTCGCCCAGCACCTCGCGCAGCGCGGCCAGGTCGAACACCTCGCTCATGGCCTGGCGGTAAGTCTCCAGGATCACCGGGAAGGCCGGGTAGCGCTGCACCGTCGCGAGCAGCGCCTGAGCCTTTAGCCGCTGCGCCCACAACGGTCGCCGGCCCTCGCCGGAGCGGCGCGGCATGAGCAGTGAGCGGGCGGCGTTCTCGCGAAACAGGGCAGCGAACATGGCCGTTTCCGGCAGGTGGTCGACGACCCGTTCCTCGACCTCCTCCGGCTCGGGAACGAGCTCGCCCAACTCGGGCAGGTCGTCGACGTCGGCAAAGCGCAGCACGATACCGTCGTTGGTGTACATGACCTGCACGTCGAAACCGGCGCGCAGCGACAGCTGCCGCTGCAGGGCGATGGCCCAGGGCGCATGCACGCGGGCGCCGAACGGGCTCAATACGCAGATGCGCCAGTCGCCCAGCTCGTCGCGGAAGCGCTCCACCGTGATGCTGCGGTCGGTCGGCAGGCTCCCCGTGTGGGCGCGTTGCTCGCGCAGGTAGGCGACCAGGTTGCGCGCGGCCAGGCCGTCGAGCGCCGCGTGCGTCTCCAACCAGGCGCGCGCCGGGCCGTCGCGCATACCGTCGAGCCGGCGCGCCAAGGCACCGAGCGCGCGACCGAGTTCGAGCGGTCGCCCCGGGCCGTCGCCGCGCCAAAAGGGCAGGCGGCCGGGCTCGCCGGTCGCCGGCGCGACGACGACCCGATCGCGAGTGATCTCCTCGACCCGCCAGGTGCTCGCCCCCAGCAGCACGTTGTCGCCCGGTTTGGTCTCGAACACCATCTCCTCGTCCAACTCGCCGAGCCGCGGTCCGTCGCCGCCGAGGTGCACGGCGTAGAGACCGCGGTCGGGTATGGTGCCGGCATTGAGCCTTGCCACCATGGCCGCGCCGCGCCGCGCGGTCAGCCGATCCTCGGCACGGTCCCAGTTCAGCAGCGGTCGCAGCTCGGCAAAATCGCCCGCCGCGTAGCCGCCGCTCAGCATCTCCAGCACGCCGTCGAGCGCCGCGCGGGACAGCTCCCGGTAAGGTGCGGCGCGGCCGACCAGGGCGACCAGGTCCGGCACCTGCCAGGGCTCGGCTGCGACCATCCCGACGATCTGCTGAGCGAGCACGTCCAGCGGGTTGCGCGGTATGTGCAACGCCTCGATGCGGCCGGCGCGCATGCGCTCGGCGAGTGCCGCGCACTCGAGCAGATCGCCGCGAAACTTGGGGTAGATGCGGCCGATGCTCACCTCTCCGACGGCGTGTCCCGCGCGGCCGACGCGCTGCAACCCGCGCGCGACCGAACCGGGCGACTCGACCAGCAGCACCTGGTCCACCGCGCCCATATCGATGCCGAGCTCGAGCGACGAAGTGGCGACGATGCCACGCACCGCACCCGCCTTGAGTGCCTCCTCGATCGCGCGCCGGCGCGCGTGCGAGACGCTGCCGTGGTGGGCCAGGACCAACTCCTCGCCGGCCAGTTCGTTCAGGCGCTGGGTCAGCCGCTCGCACAGGCCGCGGCTGTTGACGAACACGAGGGTCGAGCGGTGGCTGCGGATCTCCTCGAGCAGCGCGGGGTAGACCGCGGACCAGATCCCGCGCTCGGGTGGCGCGGGTGGCTGCTCGCCGGCGTACAGCTCGCCGAGCAGCGAGCCGCCGCGCCGTGGCCGCTCGTCGCTCGGGGGCCGGGTCATATCGACCAGGGGAACCCTCACCTGCAGGTCGAGCGCGGGCGGACCCAACGCGTCGACGACCTCGACCGGGCGGTCGCCGCCCAGAAAGACCGCTGCCGCACGCAGTGGTTCGACGGTGGCGGACAGGCCGATGCGCTGCGGCTCGCGCCCGCTCAGCGCGGCAAGCCGTTCGAGGGACAGGACCAGGTGGGCGCCGCGCTTGGTCGCCGCCAGACTGTGCAGTTCGTCGACGATGACCGTTTCGACGCTGCGCAAATTGGCGCGCGCCCTGGAGCCCAGCAGCAGGTAGAGCGACTCCGGGGTGGTGACCAGGATGTCCGCAGGCGAGCGCGCCTGACGCTGGCGCTCGCGCTGCGGCGTGTCGCCGGTGCGCACCGCCACGCTCGCGACGGCGGGCGTCTCGCCCAGCCCACCGGCGGCCCGCGCCACGCCTGCTAGCGGTGCTCGCAGGTTGCGCTCCACGTCGTAGACCAGGGCCTTGAGCGGCGAGACGTACAGGACCCGGGTACCGGACGCCTCCGGCGCGGCCGCGCGGCCGAGCCGGTCGATCGCCCAGAGGAACGCCGCGAGCGTCTTGCCGCTGCCGGTGGGGGCGGCGATGAGCACGTGCCGACCGGCCTGAAGCACCGGCCAGCCGAGCGCCTGCGCGGGCGTGGGCGAGTCGAAATTGGCCTGAAACCAGGCCACGGTCGCCGGGCTGAAACCGTCCATGCGCTGGCCTGCGGCGGCCACGCCCCGCCGCCTCAGCCGGGTAGCTGGTCCACGTCGATACCTTCGATCTCGATCAACCGCTCCAGGGCACCCTCGA
>JARRQB010000234.1:0-3296 GCA_037382265.1 Gammaproteobacteria bacterium
ACGTAGGGAAACGCCTCCTGCCGGTTGGGCGGCGACATGCCGCGCCAGGTGCGCCAGGCCCAGGCAAAACCGAAGATCAGGCCGAGCAGACCGATCGTTCCGGTATCGGCCATCACCTCCAGCACGATGTTGTGGGCATGGGTCGCGCCGGTACCGTCCTCGTGCCGCAGCACGTGAAAATCGTCGGGCGGCGCGTAGTGCGGATAGGCCACCGGGAAGGCGCGCACGCCCACTCCGTTGACCGGATGGGCGCGGTACATCTCCAGGCTCGCCTTGAAGATCGGCAATCGCCAGGAGGAGGCGTAATCGATCGCCGACTCCACGCCCTGGGTCATCGCCAGGGTGCGTGTGACGCGGTCCTGCACGGTCGGTGAGACCAGGTAGGTGACCACGATCACGATCAGGGTCAGCGCCGGAATGGCCACCGTCGCGCCGCGCAGGTCGCGATTGTCACGCCGCAGCATCAGCACGAAGTAGGCGAACACGACCATGCCGATCGCCATCCAGCCGGCCCGCATGCCGGAGATCATCACCGCGCCCAGGATCAGCGCGAAGCTGGTGCCCCAGGCCCAGGCCGGCCAGCGCCGCCGCGTGTATTCGAATACCAGTGGCGAAAGCATGGCCAGCGTCGGCCCGTAGAACTGGTACTTGTCGTTGAACAGGGCATTGAGCCGGTCCGGGTGCAGCGGCACGCCGAAGACGTCGACGCCGAACGCCAGCTGGATGAAGCCGTCCACCGCCCAGAACAGCAGAAGGTACGTGGTCCAGCGCAATACCAGCCACCGCAACGAGGCTGTGTGCAGCAGCACGCCGATGCTCAGCGCCGCCATCAGGTAGCGCACCGCGGCAAGCGAGCTGGTCCAGCTCTTTTCCGGCAGGTAGGAATCGAAGCTGGACAGCAGCATCGGCAACCAGAAGCAGAGGAACAGCGTCAGCACCAGTGGCAACAGGGCGCGCACGCGCTCACGGTACTCGGGTTTGCGCAGCAGAAACGGCAATGCCAGCGCGAACAGGCTCAGCGGCAACTCGGCCAGGCGCCGGACCGGCAACAGGGCGAAAAAGGCGACCGCCAGCCACGCGGGCCATTCCTGCTGCAGGCGGCGTAACAGGATCTTCATCGTTCTGGGCTCCCGATCAATTCACGGTAGACCGCGAGGTGTTTGCGCATCGATTCCTCCAGGCCGAAGGCCGCGCTTTGCGGCACCCGGGGCGATGCGTCGAGGAAGGCGCGCGCGCGGCGTTCCAGCTCGGCGTAATCGAGCGGCGGGACGGCGCCGGCCGGAAACATCTCGGCCAGGATCTCCGCCGCGCCGCCGTGGTTCCACGCAATCAGCGGACGGCCGAGGCACAGGGTTTCCAGCACCGTGCGCCCAAAGGCCTCCGGTGGGTCGTTGGACAGGTTGAACACGATTTCGGCGGCGGCCATCCAGTCGCGGATGTCGAGCCGGTCGCCGGTGAAGGTCAGCTGCCCGGCGATTCCCATCCGCACGGCCAGGGTCTCGAGTTCGGCCTGGTAACGCGAGCCGGCGCGGCAGCCGCCGACGATCAGGCCGTGCACCTCCGGGTAGTCGTCGCGCAAGGCGGCGATGAGCTGCAGGAAATCCACGTGGCCCTTCCAGCGGGTCACCCGACCCGGCAGCAGCAGCCAGCGGCGGCCGCACAGCTCCGGAAATTCCGCCACGGCCTGCTCCCGCCAGCCGGGCGGCGGTTGATGGCCCCAGGGAAAATCCGCCCGGTCGGCGCCGCCGTGGATCGTGACGATGTCGTCGGGCCGCGCCTTCGGGTAGTTTTTGAGCGTGTAGCGCCGAATGTGCTCGGAGACCGCGATGGTGCGGCGCCCGCGCGCCATGATCGAACTGTAGGCGCTGACCGAATAATGACCGTGCATCGTGGTCAGGAAGGCCGGCCGGATGGCCGCATCGACACGCTGCAGCGCACGCCAGCAGATCCACGCCGGCAGGCGCGAATGGACATGGACGATGTCCGGCCGCTCGGTCTCGAACCACTCCGCAAGGCGGCGAATGTAGCGCAGCGTCGCCAGGCGCTTGCGGCCGATCGGCCAATCGAGGTGCGCTGCCCCGCAGGCCCGGACCCGGTCGCCGATCGGGCCGTCGGCGGCGATCACCGTGACCCGGTGACCCTCGCGCACGAGGAATTCGCTGAGCTCCGTCGCCACCAGTTCCGAGCCGCCGACGTTGAGCGCGACGAGCGCCTGCACTACGTGCATCGGCGGGTACTCCTGGCGGGTCGGCGGTGGCTCACGGTACGGCTCCGGGGGGCGAAACGTTAGTTTACCTGAAGGGCATGGCCGCCCGGCACGCCGTTGCGGCGCGGTTCGGCGGCGCCAATTCAGATCATCGAGCGCAGAATCGCGGCCGTGATCACCGCAACGGTCAGCAGGAAGAACAGGCGGATCACGTTTTTCATCACGTTGGCATCCTTCCGGGGCGGTGCGCGCCCGGCTCAGTCGTAGAACGGCGGCTCGCCCTCGGGT
Source organism: Gammaproteobacteria bacterium (assembly GCA_037382265.1). Classification (GTDB taxonomy): domain Bacteria; phylum Pseudomonadota; class Gammaproteobacteria; order Chromatiales; family Chromatiaceae; genus JARRQB01. Next base: position 2,495 of record JARRQB010000234.1, read on the forward strand.
CGGGTCTTGAACCGGCGGTGGATCCACCAGTACTGCTCGGGCACGCGGCGAATCTTTTCCTCGAAAATCCGGTTGATCCGCGCCAGGTCGGCCCGCGTGTCGCCGCTCGGAAAGTCGCCCAGCGGCGGATCGAAACGCACCGTCCAGCGGCGGCGCGCGGCGTCGAAGGCGGCGTACATCGGCACCACCGCGCAACCGCTCATCTGCGCCAGGCGTACGGTCGCCTCCAGCGACGCGGTCTCGATTCCGAAAAACGGCGCGAACACGCTGCGGTCGGGGCCGAAATCCTGATCCGGAGCGTACCAGATCGCCTCGTTCGCGCGCAGCGCGCGCACGATGCCGCGCAGGTCGCGCTTGCTGATCAGGCCGGACAGATAGGCGCTCCGGCTGCTGTTCTGGTACCACTCCAGCACCGGGCTGCGCAGCGGACGGTAGACCGCGTTGGTCTCCGGCGCCGCCAGCGCGGTGATCCGGCCGCCCATTTCCAGGCAGGTCACGTGGGCGGTCAGGATCATGATTCCCTTGCCGGCCGCCCGCGCCGTGTCGAGGTGCTCGGCGCCCTCGACCCGCACCACGCGGCGAAATCGCCGATCGCCGGCCGACCAGGCCCAGCAGGTCTCGAACAGCGTGCGCCCCAGCGCCCGGAAGTGCGCGGACAACAGCGCCGCGCGATCGGCCGCGCTCCAGTCGGGAAAACACCGCTCGAGGTTGCGCTCGGCGATCCGGCGGCGACGCCCGGCCAGCCGCCGCAGAACGGCGCCGAGCGGGCCCGACAGGGCGATGCCGAGCCACCAGGGGGTTT
>JARRQB010000235.1:0-6098 GCA_037382265.1 Gammaproteobacteria bacterium
GCTAGCGCGCTTTGCGCCGTTGCCGCTCGATCCGTTATCGTCGTCGCGGGCTGAGCGGAGGAGCCGATGCGACTGAACGAGATCGTCGCCGACGAGGGTCACACGGCCACCCTCGGCGGACTGGCCGAGCTGCACGGCGTGACGGACATCTGGTGGGGCGCCGCGGACGAGGACGGGCGGCGCACCTGCCGCATGCTGGTGCCCGACGAGGCCCGCCAGGCCGTGCTCGACGCCCTGCAGGGCATGCTGAGCGGTTCCGAAAACACCCGGATCGTGGTCCTGCCGGTCGACGCCGCGCTGCCGCGGCCGCAGCACGACGAGGAATCCGAGCGCAGCCGCCGGGTCGTCGCCACCCGCGAAGAGCTCTACACTCAGATCGAGAAAGGCGCCCACACCGACAGCAACTTCCTGCTGCTGGTCCTGCTGTCGACCATCGTCGCGGCGATCGGCCTGATCGAGGACAACGTCGCGGTGGTGGTCGGTGCGATGGTCATCGCGCCGCTGCTGGGGCCGAACATCGCGCTGGCCTTCGCCACCTCGCTGGGCGACACCGAACTGGCCTGGAAGGCGCTCAAGACCAACCTCGTGGGTCTCGGTCTGGCGTTCTGCATCGCGGTCGTGATCGGCTTGTTGTGGCCGGTCAACCTGGCGAGCGGGGAGATCCTGCTGCGCACCGACGTCGGTCTGGACGCGGTGGCGCTCGCCCTGGCCTCGGGCGCGGCGGCGGTGCTGTCGCTCACCACGGGGCTGTCCAGTACCCTGGTCGGGGTCATGGTCGCCGTCGCCCTGCTGCCGCCGACCGCCACGCTGGGCATGCTGATGGGCAGCGGCCAGATGCGCCTCGCGGTCGGCGCCGCGCTGCTGCTCGCGGTCAACGTGGTGTGCGTGATTCTCGCCGCCAAGGTCGTGTTCTTCGCCAAGGGCGTGAAACCCCGTACCTGGCTCGAGAAGCGCAAGGCGCGCCAGTCGCAGGTGTTCTACGTCGTGCTCTGGGCGGTGCTGCTGGGCGTGCTGGTGGCCGCGATCTACCTGCGCCAGCGCCTGTGAAGGCCGCATGCGGGCGCCGCCCGAACCGGTCTACTCGACGGGCGGGCGCAGATTCCGGTCGGTCTTCGGCGGTGCCGCGACCGAGGGCAGGCCGAGGTGGAGCGCGGCCTTGGCCATCAGATGGGCCCCGACGGGCGCGGTGATGAACAGGAACACGGTCACCAGGATCTCGTGCAGGCTGAGGCCCTCTTGCTGGTGGCTGAAGAAGATCGCCGAGGCGATCAGCAGGCTGCCGACGCCCAGTGTGGTGGCCTTGGTGGGGCCGTGCAGGCGGGTGTAGAAGTCGCGCAGACGCAGCAGCGCGAGCGAGCCGACGAAGGTGAAGGCGGCGCCCAGCAGGATCAGGATCGACAGCAACAGTTCCAGCATCCGCCCCGCCTCACTCGATGATGTCGCCGCGGGTCAGATACTTCGACAGCGCGGCGGTGCCGACGAAGCCCATCATGGCGATCAGCAGCGCCGCCTCGAAGTACAGATCGCTGCCCAGGTAGATGCCGAGCAGCACGCCCAGCAGCAGGTGGCCGAAGCTCAACCGGTTCACCAGCAGCAGCCAGAGCACCACCAGCAGGGTGGACAGCAGCGGGTGGGGCAGGAGGCGGGTCACGGCCGCGGGACCGCCCCAAGCGGCGGCAGCACCGCGCGCTAGTAGTCGAGCGGGGCGACCAGCTGCTCTGCCGTGGCCAGGCTGTAGTCGTACAGGGGCCCGGCGAACACCACCATCAGCACCCCGAGCGCCAGCAACGCCACCGCGGGGGCCAGCGCCGCGCCGCGCGGCCCGGTCGCGGGCGCGGCGACCGACTCGTCCACCTTGTAGAATAGCCGGCTCCCGGCGCGGGCCAGGCTGACGATGGTCAGCAGCCCGGTGACCAGCACCACGCCGAGCACCCAGGGCATCGCCGGGTGGTCGACGCTGGCGCGCAGAATCAGGAACTTGCCGAAAAATCCCGACAACGGCGGGATGCCGGCGACGGCGACGGCGAGCAGCAGGAACACCCCGCCGAGCAGGTTCACCCGGGGCAGCGCCGGCCCCGGCGCGAGCCGGTCGGACAGGTCGCCGCGCGCCCGGCCGATCACGTCGGCGAGCAGGAACAGCGCCGCGGCGGCGAAGGTCGTGTGCGCGAGGTAGTACAGGCCCGCGGCGACGGCGGCGGTGCTGCCCAGGCCGAAGGCGGTCAACAGGGTGCCGGCGGAGGCCAGCACCAGGTAGGCGACCTGCTGGGACAGCCGGGTGCTGGCCATGGCCCCGACCGCGCCGAGCACCACGGTCGCCAGCGCCAGGGGCAGCAGCCAGGGCTCGATCAGGTTCGTCGCCGGGCCCGCCTCGGCGCCGAACACCAGGGTGTAGACGCGCAGGATGGCGTAGGCGCCCACCTTGGTCATGATGGCGAACAGGGCGGCCACCGGCGCGCTGGTGCTGGCGTAGGCCGGCGCCAGCCACAAGTGCAGCGGCACCAGCGCGGCCTTCAGGGCGAACACCACGAACAGCAGCAGGCCGGCCGCCCGCGCCACGCCGGCATGCTCGGGCGGCAGCACGGCCATGCGCTGTGCCAAGTCGGCCATGTTGAGCGTGCCGAGCACGCCGTACAGCGCCCCGACCGCGAACAGGAACAGCGTCGAGCCCGCCAGGTTGAGCACCACGTAGTGCAGCCCGGCGCGGGTTCGCGCGCGGCCGCCGCCGTGCAGCAGCAGGCCGTAGGAGGCGATCAGCAGCACCTCGAAGAACACGAACAGGTTGAACAGGTCGCCGGTCAGGAAGGCGCCGTTCAGGCCGAACAACTGGAACTGGAACAGGACGTGAAAGTGGCGGCCGGCGCGGTCGCTGCCCTGCGCTGCGTAGACCACGGTGCAGGCGGCCAGCAGGGCGGTGACGACGACCATGGCCGCCGCCAGCCGGTCGGCGACCAGCACGATGCCGAAGGGCGCGGGCCAGTTGCCGAGCCGGTAGACCTCGATCGCGCCGCCGCCGACCTCGCGCAGCAGGGCCAGGGCCACCGCCACCAGCACCGCGGTCGCCAACAGGCTCACCGCCCGGCGCGTCGCCGTGGCCGAGCCGCGCAGCAGCACCAGGCCGGTGCCGGCGAGCAGGGGCACGAGCAGCGGCAAAATGACCAGGTGGTTCACGCGCCGCCGTCCTCGCCGTCGACGTGGTCGTTGCCGAGCTCGGCGCGCGCCCGCAGCGCGAGCATGACCACGAAGGCGGTCATGCCGATGCTGATCTCGATCGCCGTCAGCACCAGGGCTTGGGGCAACCGATTGACCGCAGAGGACAGCAGTGTGAGCCCGAGCACCACCGGGACGGTGCGACCGCGCAGCGCCAGGTAGACCCCGCAGGCGGTGAGCAGGCCGACGCCCAGGGCGATCAGGGCCTCCATCAGGGCTGCTCCCGCGGCGGCTCGGCCGGCCGGTTGGCGTCGTGCAACCGACCGAGCCGGATCAGTATCACCAGGGTCACGCCGACCACCACCATGAACACGCCCAGGTCGAACACCATGGCCGAGGCCAGTTCGAACTCGCCCACCAGCGGCCAGTGCACGTGGCTGAAGGTCGACGTGAGGAACGGGTAGCCGAACAGCCAGCTGGCCAGGCCGGTGGCGGTGGCGATCAGCAGCCCGCCGCCGATCAGCGGGTGCATCCCGCCGCTCATGCGCTGGCGGGTCCAATGGATGCCGTTGGCCAGGTACTGCATGATCAGGGCGACCGCGGTGATGAGCCCGGCGATAAAGCCGCCGCCAGGCTGGTTGTGGCCGCGCAGCAGCACGAACGCCGCCACCAGCAGGGCGAGCGGCAGCAGCAGGCGCGAGAAGGTCGCCAGGATCAGCGGGTGAGCGTCCCAGCTCCAGGGGCGGTTGGTCTCGTCCCCGGCGGGGGCCGCCAGCTTCAGGCCGTCCAGCAGGGCAAAGATCCCGATCGCGGCGATCGCCAGCACCGTGATCTCGCCCAGGGTGTCGAAGCCGCGGAAGTCGACCAGGATCACGTTGACCACGTTGGTACCGCCGCCGCCCGGCACGCTGTTGGCGAGGAAGTACCCGGCAATGGTCTCGTAGGGGCGGGTGAGCACCGCCCAGGTCAGCGCCGCCGCCGCCAGACCGCCCGCCGCGGCGATCACCGCGTCGCGCGCGCGCCGCGCCGGCTGCGACTCGGCGGGGCTGTGCTGCGGTAGGAAGTAGAGCGCGAGCAGCAGCAGTACGATCGTCACCACCTCGACCGACAACTGGGTCAGGGCGAGGTCGGGGGCGGAGAACTTGACGAAGGCCAGGGCCACCACCAGGCCGACCACGCTCAGGAAGATCAACGCCACGTAACGGCGGCGGTGCATGATCGCGGTCCCCAGGGCGCCGACCACCAGCGCGGCGGCCGCCGCCAGGCTGACCCAGTCGACCGGCGTGAGCGGGCCGTCGTAGTGCAGCGCCGCCGGCCCCTGGAAGCCGGCCACGCCCGCGACCAGTGCGGCAACCGCGAGGATCGCCACCAGACGCTGCAGCGAGGGCCGCGCGAGCACGGCGTCGAGGCCCTCGACGGCGGCGTACAGCCGGGCCTCGCCCCATTGGTACATCCGCTGGGCGTCGATCCGACCGACCGTGCGGTCGTGCAGCGCGAACAGCGGCTGGCGGACCGTGTACACGACGACGCCGCCGACCAGGGCCACCACGCTCATGCCCAGTGCCGGCGTGAACCCGTGCCAAATCGCCAGGCTGTACTCCGGCAGCTCGCTCTGCAGGGTGGCGTGCGCCGCCACCGCCAGCAGCGGGCCGAAGGTCAGCGCCGGCACGATGCCCACCGCCATGCAGATCACGACCAGGATCTCCACCGGTACCTTCATCCAGCGCGGCGGTTCGTGCGGGGTGCGCGTCAGGCCGACCGGCTCGCCGTTGAAGAACACGTCGTGGATGAAGCGCAGCGAGTAGGCCACCGCGAACACGCCGGCGGCGGTGGCAACCACGGGCAGCCAGATCGAGAAGCCCTCGTGCGTCAGGTACACGGTCTTGGCGAAGAACATCTCCTTGGACAGGAAACCGTTGAGCAGGGGCACGCCGGCCATGGCGGCGGCGGCCACCATCGCCAGCACGGCGGTGTAGGGCATGTACTTCCACAGGCCGTTGAGCTTGCGCATGTCGCGGGTGCCGGCCTCGTGGTCGATGATTCCGGCCGCCATGAACAGCGAGGCCTTGAAAGTGGCGTGGTTCATGATGTGGAACAACGCGGCCACGGCTGCCAATGGCGTGCCGATGCCGAACAGCAGCGTGATCAGGCCCAGGTGACTGATGGTCGAGTAGGCCAGCAGGCCCTTCAGGTCGTGCTTGAACAGCGCCGTATAGGCGCCGAGCAGCAGCGTGATCAGGCCGGCGCCGCCCACCAGCCAGGACCACTCGGCCGAATAGGACAGGGCCGGGAACAGGCGGGCCAGCAAGAAGACGCCGGCCTTGACCATCGTCGCGGAGTGCAGATACGCGCTGACCGGCGTTGGCGCGGCCATCGCATGCGGTAGCCAGAAATGGAACGGAAACTGCGCCGACTTGGTGAACACCCCCAACAGGATCAGCACCAGGGTGGGGACGTACCAGGGGTGTTCGTGGATGACATCGCCCGAGCGGAGGATCACCGACAGCTCATAGCTGCCGGCGATCTCGCCGAGCAGCAGGAAGCCGGCCAGCATCGCCAAGCCGCCGGCGCCGGTGATCGCCAGCGCCATGCGCGCGCCATCGCGGGCATCCTCGCGCTGGCGCCAATAGCTGATTAGCAGGAAGGAGCTGATGCTGGTCAGTTCCCAGAAGATAAGTAGCTGGATGATGTTTTCCGACAGTACCACCCCGAGCATCGAACCCTGGAACAGCAGCAGATAGGCAAAGAATCGCCCCATGGGATCGCTCTCGGCCAGATAGTAGCGGGCGTACAGGATCACCAGCAGGCCGATCACCAGGATCATCAGGGCGAACAGCAGGCCCAGGCCGTCGAGGCGAAAACTGACCGCCAGTCCCGCAGTAGACAGCCAGTCGTGGCGCCAGTACAGGGTCGCACCCCGCAGCACCTCGCCGACTGAGGGCAGCAGCAGC
>JARRQB010000236.1:0-5754 GCA_037382265.1 Gammaproteobacteria bacterium
GCAGGTAGAAGACGTCGCCGGGGTAGGCTTCGCGGCCCGGCGGGCGGCGCAGCAGCAGCGACACCTGGCGGTAGGCCCAGGCCTGCTTGGTAAGGTCGTCGTAGACGATCAGGGCGTCTTCGCCGCGGTCGCGGAAGTACTCGCCCATGGTGCAGCCGGCGTAGGGCGCAAGGAACTGCATGGCCGCGGAGTCGGCGGCCGGCGCCGCGACGATGATGGTGTGCTCGAGCGCGCCGTGCTCCTGCAGCTTGCGCACGACCTGCGCGATGGAGGAGTTCTTCTGACCGACGGCGACGTAGATGCATTTAACGCCGGAGCCCACCTGGTTGATGATGGCGTCGACGGCAATGGTCGACTTGCCGGTCTGGCGGTCGCCGATGATCAGTTCGCGCTGACCGCGGCCGATGGGCACCATGGCGTCGAGCGCCTTGTAGCCGGTCTGCAGCGGCTGGTCGACCGATTTGCGTTCGATCACGCCCGGCGCCACCTGTTCGAGCGGCGCCATCCTGGCGGCGTCGATCGGGCCCTTGCCGTCGAGCGGTTGACCGAGGGCGTCGACCACCCGGCCGAGCAGGTCGGGACCGGTCGGCACTTCGAGGACGCGCCCGGTGCACTTGACCGTGTCGCCCTCGCGGATGTGCTTGTATTCGCCCAGCACCACCGCACCGACCGAATCGCGCTCCAGGTTCAGCGCCAGGCCGTAGGTGTCGTTCGGGAGTTCGAGCATCTCGTAGGACATCACGTCCGACAGTCCGTGGATGCGGATGATGCCGTCGGTCACGCTGACCACGGTGCCTTCGGTGTGCGCCTCGGTCGAGAGCTCGAACTTCTCGATCTTGCTTTTGATCAGGTCGCTGATCTCGGAGGGATTCAGTTGCATGGTTGGTTACCCGCTTAAATGCCTAATTCGTGCGCCAGCTGCTGCAGCCGCCCCTGGATGGAACCGTCGATCACCAGGTCGCCGGCACGGATGCGCACGCCGCCGACCAGCTCGGGGTCGGTCACGCTGGTGAGGCGAATCTCCCGCCCGAGCTTGGCACTCAGCGCCGCCGCCAGGGCCCGCTGCTCGGCCGGCTTGACGTCGAAAGCCGACTCGACGGTGACGTCGATGGCTCCTTCGTGTTCGCTCTTGCGCAGTTCGAACATGCCGGCGATCTCGGGGATCAGCGCGAGACGGTCGTTCTCGACCAGGATCCGGCGACCAGGGCCGCCATGGTCGGGTCCTGCACGACGCCGCTGAGCAACGCCAGCATGTCGGACCACAGCGCGAGCTTGTCCGTTTCGACCGCGCGGGCGAACACGGCTTCCGCATAGGGCCGCGCAATGGTTGTCGCTTCACCGGACATGTCGACTCCTTAGAGCTGCGCCGCCAGGTCGTCGACGATGTCCTTGTGGGCATCGGCGTCGATCTCCTTGCGGAGAATGCGCTCGGCACCGGCCAGGGCCAGCTCGCCGACCCGCGTGCGCAACGACTCCCGGGCCTTGTTGGTTTCCTGCTCGATCTCCGAGCGGGCGCCTTCGATCAGCCGCTCGCCCTCGACGCGCGCCAGGCCCTTGGCGTCCTCGACGATTTCGGCGGCACGTTTTTCCGCGCGGGCGACGATCTCGGCCGCCTGCTGCTTGGCCGCGTGGAGTTTCTCGGTGGCCCGCTGCTCGGCGAGTTCCTGTTCACGCACGCCACGCTCGGCGGCGGCCAGGCCGTCGGCGATCTTGGCCTGGCGCTCCTCGATCGCCTTGACGATCGGCGGCCACACGAACTTCATGCTGAACCAGACGAACACCGCGAAGGAAATCATCTGGCCAATCAGGGTCAGGTTGATGTTCATCCCGAGACCTCGAACGCAATGAGGGAATGGGGGTCGTCAGCCGTCGATCGGTGGAAGATCGTCAGACGACCGCGAACAGCACGTACAGACCCATGGCGATGGCGATGACCGGCAGCGCGTCGGTCAGGCCCATGACGATGAAGAACTGGGTGCGCAGCATCGGCACCAGTTCGGGCTGGCGGGCGGCGCCGTCGAGGAACTTGCCGCCCAGCATGCCGATGCCGATCGCGGCGCCGACGGCGCCCAGGCCCAGCATGAATGCCGCAGCGAGGTACAGCAGAGCAGTTGCCATTTCCATGATTTTCTCCCGTTGGATCTCAGTCGGTTCTTAACAAAAGGATCGAGTTGATGTCAGTGGTGTTCCTGATGCGCCATGTCCAGGTAGACGATGGTCAGCGTCATGAAGATGAAGGCCTGCAGGGTGATGATCAGAATGTGGAAGATGGCCCACACCAGCTGCAGCGCGCCGCCGGCGATGCCCAGCACCATGCCGCCGCCGTACATCAGTGCGATCAAGATGAAGATCATCTCGCCGGCGTACAGGTTGCCGAACAGTCGCAGCGAGAGCGAAAGGGGTTTGGCCAGCAGGTTGATGCCCTCGAGCACCAGGTTGAACGGGAGACCGGCCTTGCCGAACGGCTGAAACGCGAGTTCGCCGAAAAAGCCGCCCGCGCCCTTGATCTTCACGCTGTAGTAGATGATCAGCAGGAACACCGCAATCGACATGCCGAAGGTGGCGTTGGGGTCGGTCGTGGGCACCACCTTCATATAATGGATGCCCGCCATGCCGGCCAGCTTGGGGATCAGGTCCACCGGCACCAGGTCCATTAGATTCATCAAGAAAATCCAGACGAAGATGGTCAGGGCCAGCGGGGCGATGAGCGGGTTGCGGCCGGAAAACGAGCCGCGGACGTTTTCTTCGACGAACTCGACGATGATCTCGACGAAACCCTGCCAGGTACCGGGCACGCCCGAGCTGGCGCGCTTGGCGACCTTGCCGAACGCCCACAGAAACAGCACGCCGAGCGCGATCGACCAGAACATGGTGTCGACGTGGATGGCCCAGAAGCCCATCTCGCGGGCCTCTTCGGCGTTGTGCGCGAACGACCAGCCGTGCTCGGGGTGATTGCCGAAGGTGAGGTTGGTCAGGTGGTGCTTGATGTATTCGGCGGAGGTAACGGTTTCTGGGGACGCCATGTTCGTTCCGACTCTCTACGCTTTTGCCTCTAGCGCGCCAACCGGTTGACCAGCAACGGGGGCAGCACCTGTACCAGGATGAAGGCGCCAAACAAGGCCGCCACGTTCAACCCCTCGACCCAGGCGAACACGCCGCCGAACACCAGGCCGACGAAGAGCAGCTTGAGCAATTCCGCACCGTAGAAGCGCGCCACCAGCTTCGCCGGCGCCTGCGCCTCGTAGCGCCCGAATACCCGCATGGCGACCAGGGCGTTGGCCGCCGCAGCCGTCACCCCGCCGAGCAGCGCGGAACCGGCGGCCGCCGCACCGGCAACCAACGCCAGCGCCGCGGCCACCAGGGCAGCGACGAACTGGGCGAGCAGAATTCGCTTGGCGCGGCGGGCATCGAGATTGTGCATGTGCAGCAAACGCGAGGCTCCGCCGCGGGCCGTTCAAAGCGCCCGCAGTATAAGCGGCACCCCATATAAGGTCAAACAATGAACGGATAAGCTGACAAGGCGTCGGCGCGGGTCACTTGATGTGCGCCAGGATCCCCTCCAACTCCTCGAGGTTGTTGTAACTGATGAGCAGCTGCCCCTTGCCGCCGGGCTTTTGCTGCAGTTGCACCTTGGCGCCCAAGCGCGCGGTCAAGTCGTTTAGCAGGCGGCGCACGTCGGGGTCCTCGGCGACGGCCGCGACCGCGCGCGCCGCGGCGGGCGCCTGCTCGGCGGCCAGCAGCTTGCGGACCAGGGCCTCGGTCTCGCGCACCGACAGGCCGCGCGTGGCGACCTTGGCGGCGGCGGCGCTCTGCGCCTCGTCCTTGAGCGCCAGCAGGGCGCGCGCGTGACCCATCTCCAGGCGGCCCTCGTCGATCAGCTGCTTGACGTCGGGATTGAGCTCGAGCAGACGCAGCAGGTTGGTGACGGTGGTGCGCGACTTGCCGACGGCCTGCGCCGCCTGCTGATGGGTGAGGCCGAACTCCTCGAGCAGGCGATGCAGGGCGGTGGCCTCCTCGAGCGGGTTGAGGTCGGCACGCTGGATGTTCTCGATCAGTGCCATGGCCATCGCTGACTGGTCGTCGACCTCGCGGACGACCGCCGGGATTTCGTGCAAACCCGCCAACTGCGCGGCGCGCCAGCGCCGTTCGCCCGCGATCAGTTCGTAGCGGCCGCCGCTCACCGGGCGCACCACCACCGGCTGGACCACGCCCTGAGCGGCGATGGAATCGGCCAGTTCGCGCAGCTTGTCTTCGTCGAAGTCGCGCCGGGGCTGATAGCGCCCGCGCCCGATCAAGTCCACCGCCAGCGCGGCCGGCACCGCGGGCGCGGGCGGGGCGGATTGTGCTGCGGCGGACTCGGTCGGCCCCCCGCCCAGCAGGGCGTCGAGACCGCGCCCGAGACCACGTCGGCGCCGCGCGAGTATCGATCATAAAGTACCACGGGCAGCCCATGACTGGGCGCCTCGGCGACGCGCACGTTGCGCGGGATGATGGTACGAAACACCTTGCCTTCGAAGTGCGTGATCAGCTGGGCCGAGACCTGGATCGCCAGGTTGTTACGCGGATCGTGCATGGTGCGCAGGATGCCCTCGATCTCCAACCGCGGGTTGCGGTGCTCGCGGATCTGTCCGATGGTGTCGAGCAGGGCGGACAGCCCCTCCAGGGCGTAGTACTCGGTCTGGATAGGCACCAGCACCCCGTCTGCCGCCACCAGGGCATTGACCGTCAGCATGTTCAGCGACGGCGGGCAATCGACGATCAGGTAGTCGTACTCCCCGACCACCGGCTGCAGGGCCAGCGCCAGGCGCCGCTCGCGCATCGGCGCCTCCAGCAGTGCCACCTCCGCCGCGGTGAGATCGCTGTTGGCGGGCAGCACGTCGAACTGGTCTTCGGCGCTGCGCTGCAGCGCGGCGCGTACCGGCGCCTCGCCGACCAGCACGTCGTAGGCGGAATGGGTGAGGGCGTGCTTGTCGACCCCGCAGCCCATGGTGGCGTTGCCCTGAGGGTCGAGGTCGACCAGCAGGACCCGCTTGCGCGAGGCCGCCAGGGCCGCCGCGACATTCACCGCGGTCGTGGTCTTGCCGACGCCGCCCTTCTGGTTGGCAACGGCGATGATTCTTCCCATGGTCTGGCGCGTTTCCCGAGTGATCGCGGCGGCGGAGTTCGAATCATAGCCAGCGCGCCGGGCAGGGTACAGCGGCACCCTCAGGCGGGCTCGATGATCACCAGGCGGTGATCGGCCCGCAGGCCCGGCAGGGCCACGGCCACGCTGTCGACGTGCAGCCCGGCCGGCAGGTCACGACGCTCCACGCGCTCGCCCGGCCCCTTCATCGCCACCCAGCGCCCGTCGGGCGCCAGCAGCCGGGCGCTGGCGCGCACCATGTCGCCGAGGCTGGCGAACGCCCTGCTCACGATGGTGTCGAAGGGCTCGGCCGGCCGGTAGGCCTCGACCCGGGCCTGCACCGGCGCGACGTTGGCCAGCCCCAGTTCCAGCACCGCCTGGCGGAGGAAGCGCACCTTCTTGCCGTTGGCATCCAGCAGCACGAAGGCGGCGTCGGGGCGCGCGACCGCGAGCGGCACGCCGGGCAGGCCGGCGCCGCTGCCGACGTCGAGCACGCGCCGACCCCGCAGTTGCGGCAGCACGCTCAGGCTGTCGAGCAGCTGGCGCGGCACCATCTCGCGCGGGTCGCGAATCGCCGTCAGGTTGAACGCCCGATTCCACTTCGCGAGCAGGCGCAGGTAGGCGAGCAGCGT
>JARRQB010000237.1:0-3286 GCA_037382265.1 Gammaproteobacteria bacterium
GTCATAATCACGGAGCTGCGGCGCAAGGCCGGCGGCATGCTCGCAGTCGCGCCAACGCAGGCGGTCAAGCTGATAAACAATGACGCGATCGTGCTCGACCTGCGCAGCGCCGAGTCGTTTTCGCGCGGCCATATCGTCGGGGCCCGCAACGTCCCTATGGACGAACTCGACGGCCACATGGAAAAGCTGGCGAAGTTTCGCAACAAGCCGGTCGTCGCCGTCTGCGACGCAGGCGTGACGTCGACACGCGCGGTCAACACGCTGCGGAAATCCGGTTTCGAGAGCGTCTACAACCTCAAGGGCGGCATGGCCGCGTGGGGGCAGTCCGGATTGCCGGTAGTGTCCGGCAAGAAGACCAGAAGCAAAAGCAAGAAGTAGGCGTCGATCCCGCTATGAACGACAAGATTCCGGTAGTCATCTACGGCGACGAATTCTGCGCATATTGCGCCGCGGCCCGCATGTTGTTCACCAGGAAGGGCGTCAAGTTCGACGACATCCTCGTGTCAGGCGACCCGGCCCGCTTCGACGAGATGCAGGCGCGCAGCGGGGGCCGTCGCACCGTTCCGCAAATTTTTATCGGTGACGTCCACGTCGGCGGATTCGATGAAGTGTGTTCGCTCGACAAAAGCGGCGAACTGGATAAACTGCTCGCCGGCGGTGCCGCCGGCCCGCAATCTTATTAGATCAGGACTTGAACATGGCTGAACAGGAAGCACAGACCCCCGAGAAACGCGTCTCGGTCGTAAAACTCTACGTAAAGGATTTTTCCTTCGAGTCGCCGCAGGCGCCGAACGTATTCAATACCAAGGAGTGGGCGCCGAGCACGAACCTCAATCTTCGCAGCTCTCATTCGCCGATCAGCGACACGCTGCACGAAGTCGTGTTGACGATTACCGTCGACGCCAAGGAAAAAGAGGGCGACAACACGATCTTCCTGGTCGAACTGCAGCAGGCGGGCCTTTTCGATATCGGCGGATACCCGAAAGAAGAAATGGGCGTCGTGATCGGGAGTTTCTGCCCGAGCGTCCTCTACCCCTATGCCCGTGAAGCTATTGCCGGCGTCATCCAGAAGGGCGGCTTTCCCGAGTTCGTGCTGCAGCCCATCAATTTCGACGCACTGTACCAGCAATCGCTGCAACAGCAGCAGGCCGAAACGGCCGCAGCGGCAGAGAAGCACTGACAGGCGGCGCTCACTCGAGACCGATCGCGGTCCTCGGCGCGGGCTCTTGGGGCACCGCGCTGGCGCTGCAGTTTGCGCGGAGTGGGCGGCCCATACGGCTGTGGGGGCGTGACAGCCTCCAGCTCGCGAAGATGCGGGAAGAGCGGGTGAACGCGCGTTATCTGCCGGACGCGGCGTTTCCGCAGAACCTGGAGGCATTCGTCGACCTGGATGAGTGCCTGGCGGGCGTTGGCGATATTCTCGTTGCGGTCCCGAGCCATGGTTTTCGCGAGATCCTCGAGGCCTTCAGGCCGTTATTGAAGAACGGCGCAAGAATCTGCTGGGCGACGAAAGGCTTCGAGCTCCACACCGGCAAACTCCCACACGTCGTCGCGGCCGAGGTTCTCGGTGCAGACCGGCCGGTCGCCGTCCTGTCGGGGCCGACCTTCGCCAAAGAGGTCGGCGCCGGGCTGCCGACCGCGCTGACGATCGCCGCCAACGACCCGGCCTTTGCGCAGGATCTCGCAGTGACGCTTTCGGGCGACAGTTTCCGTGCTTACACCTCGGACGACATGATCGGCGTCGAGGTGGGGGGCGCCGTGAAGAACGTGCTCGCGATCGGTGCGGGTATGTCCGACGGCCTCGGTTTCGGCGCGAATACGCGCGTGGCGCTCATTACCCGTGGGCTTGTCGAGATGACGAGGCTGGGCGTGGCGCGGGGGGCGAAACGCGAGACGTTCATGGGACTGGCAGGGATGGGCGACCTGATGCTCACCTGTACCGACAACCTGTCCCGCAACCGCCGCATGGGGCTCGCGCTTGCGGCCGGCAAGTCCGTCGAGGAAGCCCAGGCAGAAATCCAGCAGGTCGTCGAGGGCGTCATGGCCGCCGAAGCCGTGCACGAAGTCGCCGAAAAACTTGAGATCGAGATGCCGATCTGCCACCAGGTCTATCGCATTCTCTACGAGGGCGCATCGCCCCGCGAGGCCGTTGGCGCGCTGATGCGCCGCGACCTCAAGTCGGAGCACTGAGGGCGGCACCTCTACCTGCCTGGCTATTCCCGGCTTTTCCTCTAAACTTATTCCCTGCACAGAGGTACTTACCGAGTGCGTGCTTGAATATTGGGGGGATTAGGATGGACAGACGTCAATTCTGCCGGTCCGCGGTTGCGGCCAGCGTATCCGCGGCCTTTCTGCCGGCCTGCGGCAAGGAAACTCCGGTTGCAACCCAGGCCGATACGGGCATTACGGCCGTGTCGCTGGACGGCGCCGAAATCGAACTGAGCAAGGCGGCGATCAAGGAGCTCGGCAATGCCATGTCCGGGCCGGTGATGCTCTCGGGTCACCCGCAATACGACTCGGCGCGCATGATCTGGAACGGCATGCACGACAAACGGCCGGCGCTGATCGCGCGCTGCACGAGTGCGCAGGACGTCGGCAACGCCGTGAGTTTTGCGCGCGACAACAATCTGCTGACCGCGGTGCGGGGCGGCGGCCACAGCTGGCCGGGCAAGTCGGTCTGCGAAGGCGGCCTGATGATCGACCTGTCACAAATGAACCAGGTCACGGCGGATGCCGACGCGCGGCGGGCGCGCGCGCAGGGCGGCGCCCTGCTCAACAACCTCGATACGGCGGCGCTGGAGAAAGGCCTGGTGACGACCGCCGGTGTCGTCTCGCACACTGGCTGCGGCGGATTTACGCTGGGCGGCGGTTTCGGGCGCCTCAACCGCAAGTACGGGCTGACGGTCGACAACGTCACCGGCGCACAGATCATCACCGCGGACGGCCGTATCCGGAACATCAGCGCCGACGCCGAACCGGATCTTTTCTGGGCCATCCGCGGCGGCGGCGGCAATTTCGGTGTCGTGACGGAATTCGAGTACGCGCTGCATCCCTTCGACCGCAACGTCCTCTCGGGCAATATCGTGTGGCCGCTCGAGCAGGCGCGCGAGGTCCTCGAATTCTACGCCGAATGGTCGGCCGGGCTCTCCAACGAGCTTTACGTCGGACCATCCCTTGCGCGGCTGCCCGAGATCGGCGACTCGGTCATGATGGAGGTCGTGTACAACGGGGATCCAGCCGAAGGCGAGAAGGAGCTCGCACCGCTGCGCGCTATCGGCAAACCGAC
>JARRQB010000238.1:0-3279 GCA_037382265.1 Gammaproteobacteria bacterium
TTCCCGGGCAGGTGCTCCTCCACGAGGCGCTCCAGGTAGGCCAACGCGTCGCCGAGCGCCACCCCGTCGGCCAGGTTGGCCTCGATGGTGATCGAGCGCACCCGATTGTAGCGATTGAGCTTGATCGAGTCCGCCAGTTCCTCGAGCCGGACCAGGTTGGACAGCGGAATCAACTCGCCGCTGCGCGCCGAGCGCACGTAGAGGTTCGACAGGTCGGCCGGCGTGCTCTGATCCTCGCGTTCGCCCTCGAGGATGACGTCGTACTCCTCGCCCTCCTCGAGGTAGGTGGTCACCCGCCGCGAGCCGAGCATGGTCTCCAGCGTGCGGCCGATCTCGCCGACCGTCACCCCGAGGTCGGCCGCACGGTCGTAGTCGATGACCACCTCGAGCTGCGGCTTGGTCTCCTTGTAGTCCCAGTCGACGCCCACCAGACCGGGATTATTCTCGTTGATTTGCTCGACCAGGGTGTCACGCCACTCGGCGAGTTCGGCATAGGTACCGCCGCCGATCACGAACTGGACCGGCTTTTGGATGCGCGCACCGAATCCCTGGCGCATCACCGGGAAGGCCCGCACGCCCGAGAGATCGGCGAGGCGTTTGCGCACGTCGTCCATGATCTCCCACGCCGACCGCCGCGCGCTCCAGTCGTCGAGCACGTTGATCACGATGCCGCTGTTGAAGATCTCGTAGTTGCTGAAGGTGCGCGGCGCGCGCACCAGCAGACGGGTGATCTCGCCACGTTCGACCAGCGGCATCAGCCGGCGCTCGATCTCGTCCATGTACTCCTTCATGTAGCCGTAGGAAGCGCCCTCCGGGCCGTTGACCAGTACGAAGAAGGCGCCACGGTCTTCCTTGGGGGCGTATTCGCTGGGGATTTGCGCGAACAGATAATACGAGCCGCCGAGCACGCCGACGAACACCAGGCCGACGAACCACTTGTGGTGCAGCGCCCGCCGCAGCAACCAGCTGTAGCCCCTGCGCACCCGCTCGAAGCCGGCCTCCAGGGCATGAGCCAGACCCGCCTTGCCGAACTCCCGCGGTAGCGTCTGGGAGGCGAGCATCGGCGACAGGGACAGCGCCACGAAGCTCGAGAAGCCGACCGCCGCCGCCATGGTCAGGGCAAACTCGGAAAACAGCCGGCCGACGTCGCCCTCGAGAAAGGCGATGGGCACGAACACCGAGATGAGCACGACCGTGGTGGCGATCACCGCGAAGGCCACTTGGCGGGTGCCGCGGAAGGCGGCCACCAGGCGGGTCTCGCCGTACTGTTCCATGCGGCGGTGGATGTTCTCCAGCACCACGATGGCGTCGTCGACCACCAGCCCGATCGCCAGCACCAGGGCGAGCAGCGTCAGCATGTTGATCGAGAAGCCGAGTATCCAGAGCACCAGAAAGGTGGCGATCAACGACACCGGCACGGTCACCGCGGGCACCAGGGTTGCTCGCGCACTGCCGAGGAACAGGAAGATCACCAGGATGACCAGGGCAATGGCAATGCCCAAGGTCTTGTAGACCTCCGCGATCGCGCCTTTGACGAATACCGAGGTGTCGTAGCTCTGCTTGATCGCCATGCCCGCGGGCAGGCTCGGGTTGATGCGGGCCATTTCGGCCTTGGCCGCGTCCGCCACCGCAATGGTGTTGGCGGTCGACTGCTTGATGATGCCGATCCCGACCATGGGCACGCCGTTGCCGCGGAAGAAGGTGCGGTTCTCCTGCGACGCCTTCTCGACCCTGGCCACGTCGCCCAGGCGCACCAGATAGCCGTCGTCGCCGCGCGCCAGCACCAGCTGGGCGAAGTCCTGGGCGGCACGGAAGGGGCGCGCCACCCGCACGGTGAACTGGCGGTCCACCGAGTCGATGCTGCCCGCGGGCAGTTCCAGGTTTTCGGCGCGCAGGGCGTTCTCCACGTCGTTCACGGTCAGCCCCCGCGCCGCCAGCTGCTGCCGATCGAGCCACACGCGCATGGCGAAGGTCTGGCCGCCGCCGACACGCACCCGCGCGACGCCGTCCAACACCGAGAAGCGGTCCACCAGGTAGCGTCGCGCATAGTCGGAGAGTTCCGGCACGCTCATGCGGTCGCTGGCCAGGTTGAGCCACATGATGACGTCTTCGTTGCTGTCGACCTTCTGGATCTCGGGGGGGTCGGCCTCGTCCGGCAGGTCGTCGAGCACGGTCGAGACCCGGTCGCGAATGTCGTTGGCGGCGCCGTCGATGTCGCGGGCCACGTCGAACTCCACGGTGATGCTCGAGCGACCGTCCTCGCTGACCGACTCGATGTAGCGAATGCCCTCGACGCCGGAGATGCGGTCCTCGATGAGTTGGGTGATCCGGGTCTCGACCACGTTCGCCGCCGCACCCGGGTAAATGGTCTCTACCGAGACCACCGGCGGATCGATGTCCGGGTACTCGCGCAACGGCAACCGGTCGAACGCCAGCACTCCGAAGGCAATGAGCAGCAGCGAGAGGACCGAGGCAAAGACCGGCCGGGTGACCGAGACGTCGGATAGGATCATCGCGCGGGCTCGCCGCGCTGCTGCAACAGTTGTTCGAGCGGCTCGGTGCCCTCCTCGACCGCCTGGAGCACCACCGCCTGGCCGGGGCGCACCCGCTGGGTGCCGTGGGTGACGACGAACTCGCCCTCGCTGAGACCCTCGAGAACCTCTACCTCACCGGGGCGCCGCGAGCCGATCACGACACGGCGCTTGGCGGCCTTGTGCCCGCCGTCGGCCGGCTCGGCCACCAGCACGAACTGCTCGCGCCCCAGCGGCATCAGGGCCGCCTCGGGAATCACCAGGGTCTCGCGCACGTTCTTGCGCAGCGTGACCTGCATGAGCATGCCCGGCTTGAGCAGGCGCCCCGGGTTCGGGAGCAGCGCACGCACGATGACGGAGCGCGTCACCGGGTCCACCCGGCTGTCGACGGTCTGCACCCTTCCGTCGAAACTGCGGCCGGGATAGACCCGGCTGCGGGCTTCGATCGGCATGCCCGGCATCAGGTCGGCGAGGAACACGCTCGGGATGGCGAGATCGAGCTTCATGACGCTGTCGTCGTCCAGCGTGGTGATCACGTCACCCGGCTCGACCAATGCCCCGACGCTGATGTTGCGCAGGCCGACCACCCCGGAGAACGGTGCCTTGATCAGGCGGTCCGACAGCCGCGACTCGATCGCGACCAGGCGCGCGCGGGCCGTCTGCCACTCGCGCTGGCGTTCGTCGAGCAACGACTTCGCCGCCGTGCCCTGCCGCGCGAGCGACTGCACCCGGCGGTACTGGCGCTCGG
>JARRQB010000239.1:0-3278 GCA_037382265.1 Gammaproteobacteria bacterium
GCCGCACCACGCCGGCGCGGTCGACGGTGGTCACCGCCTCGACGATCTCCCAGGTCTCGCCGCCGAAGGCGCCGGCGTTCATCGCCAGCGCCCCGCCGACCGTGCCGGGGATGCCGGCCAGGAAGGTGGTGCCGCCCAGGCCCGCCCGCGCCGCCGTGCGCGCCACCAGGGCGCAGGCCGCGCCCGCCTCGGCGTGCAGGCGCGCGCCGTCCAGGACCGCGACCGCGTTCAGCCGACCCTGGGTGGCGATCACAGTGCCGCGCACGCCGCCGTCGCGCACCAGGACGTTGCTGCCCAGGCCCAGCCAGGTGACCGGCTCGTCGGCCGGCAGGCCCTGCAGGAAGGCCACCAGGTCGGCCCGATCGGCCGGCCGGTAGAAGCGCTCGGCCGGCCCGCCGACGCGCCACGAGGTGTGGCGGGCCAACGGCTCGTCGCGCAGCAGCTCGCCGCGCAGCGCCGGGTGTTCGCGTGCCGCCATCATTGGTCCTTCTCTTTGCGCGGCGGGTGCGCGGGCGCGCCCGCGGACCGGTGCGCCGGCGGTTCGCGGCCGGCCGGCGCCAGCGGGCGGCCCGCCAGCGGCTCGCCGCAGCCCATGCGCAGGGTCCGTCTGGAGCGTTTCATGTTCATTCGCAGCCCAGCTCCTCCGGCAGTTCGCCGGCCACCGCGCCGATGTCGCCGGCACCCATGGTCAGCACCACGTCGTCGTCGGCGAGCAGGCGGCGCAGCACGCCGGGGATCTCGGCCGCGTGTTCGACGAACACCGGGTCGACCTCGCCGCGGGCGCGCACGGCACGGCTCAGATCGCGCCCGGTCGCGCCCAGCACGGGCTCCTCGCCGGCGGCGTAGACCTCGGTCAGCAGCAGCACGTCGGCGGTCGACAGCACCTTGACGAAGTCCTCGAAGGCGTCGCGCGTGCGGCTGTAGCGGTGCGGCTGAAAGGCCAGCACCAGGCGGCGCCCCGGCCAGCCGGCGCGCACCGCCTCGAGGGTCGCGGCCAGCTCACGCGGGTGGTGGCCGTAGTCGTCGACCAGCAGGACCCGGCGGCCGCCCGGCAGGCAGCCCTGGTCCACCTGGAAGCGCCGGCCGATGCCCTGGAAGCCGGCCAGGGCGTGCTGGATCCCGGCCAGGCCGACGCCGAGCTCGCGCGCCACCGCGATCGCCGCCAGGGCGTTGAGCACGTTGTGGCGGCCCGGCAGGTTGAGCTGCACGGGGAAGGCCGGCTGGTTGCGGCCGACCACGTTGAAGCGGGTGACCCGACCGTGTTGGCCGATGTCGGTGGCCCGCAGGTCGGCCGCCGGGTCGGTGCCGTAGCTGAGCACCGGACGGGTGACCTCCGGCAGCAGGCCGCGCACCTGGGGGTCGTCCAGACACAACACGGCTAGGCCGTAGAAGGGCAGGTGGTGCAGGAATTCCAGGAAGGTCGCGCGCAGGCGGCCGAAGTCGCCGCCGTAGGTCGCCATGTGGTCGGCGTCGACGTTGGTCACCACCGCCATCTGCGGCTGCAGGTAGAGGAAGGAGGCGTCGCTCTCGTCGGCCTCGGCCACCAGATAGTGCCCGTCTCCGAGGCGTGCGTGACTGCCCGCGCTGTTCAGCTGGCCGCCGATCACGAAGGTCGGGTCCAGCCCGCCCCCGGCCAGCAGGCTGGCGATCAGGCTGGTTGTCGTGGTTTTGCCATGGGTACCGGCCACACCGATGCCGTAGCGGAAGCGCATCAGCTCGGCAAGCATTTCCGCACGCGGCACCACCGGAATGCGCCGTTGCCGGGAAGCCACCACCTCGGGATTGTCCGCCGCGACCGCAGTGGACACCACCACTGCGTCGCAGTCTTCGACATGCCGGGCGTCATGACCGACCCATACCTTGACACCCAGCTGGTTCAGCCGGCGCGTGACGGCGTTCTCGCGCAGATCGGAACCGCTCACCACGTAGCCGAGGTTGTGCAGCACCTCGGCGAGACCGCTCATGCCGGCGCCGCCGGCGCCGACGAAGTGTATGCGGCGCATCCGACCCATGCCCTGCGGCTGGGAAGCGGCAGTGGGACGCAATGGCTGGTTCATCGCGACAGTCCTCCGGCCGGGGCTATGCCGGCGGCCTCGAGGCACAGAAGCGCGACGCGCCGCGCCGCATCCGGCCGCGCCAGTTCCCGCGCGTGATGCGCCATGGCGAGCAGCTTGTCCCGCTGCCCGACGAAGCGTGCAAGGGTGTCGGCGAGCCAGTCGCTGCTCAGCTGCTTCTGCGGCATCAGCAGCGCCGCCCCGGCATCGGCCAGGTAACGGGCGTTACCGGTCTGATGATCATCCGTGGCATGGGGATAAGGCACCAGAATCGACCCCACGCCGGCGGCGGCCAGTTCCGCCACGGTCAGCGCTCCGGAGCGGCAAACCACCAGGTCCGCCCAGGCATACGCCGCGGCCATGTCCTCGATGAAAGCTTCCACCGTGGCCTCACAGCCGAGTTCCCGGTAGCGCTGCCGGACGCCGGCCACATCGGACTGACCGGTTTGGTGATGCACCTGCGGGCGTGTGGCTACGGGCAAACGGTCGATGGCCTGTGGCAGCACCCGGTTCAGCGCCTGTGCACCCAGGCTGCCGCCGATCACCAGCAGGCGCAGCGGTCCGCTGCGCCCGGCAAACCGTGTTTCCGGCGGCGCCAGCGCGGCAATGCCGGCGCGCACCGGATTGCCGACAGCCACCGCCTGACGGGACGCCGGCATACTGCCGGGGAAGCCCTCGAGTACCACGCGGGCGAGCGGCGCGAGCAGGCGATTGGTCAACCCGGGGACGGAATTCTGCTCGTGTATCAGCAAGGGACGGCGCAGCAACCAGGCAATGAGCCCCCCTGGCCCGGCGGCGAACCCGCCCATGCCGAGTACCGCCAGCGGTCGCAGGCGCAGGAACGCCTTCAGCGCCTGCAACAAGGCGATGCCCAGCATGAAGGGCGCGAAGAAGACGCGCAGCAGTCCCTTGCCACGCAAACCCGATACCCGTATCGGTGTCAATGAATAACCGGCGGCGGGAACGACCCGGGCCTCCAGCCCCTGATCCGTACCCAGCCAGGCAACCGGAACGCCCAGACGGGTCAGCTCGGCGGCGACCGCAAGGGCGGGGAACACATGGCCGCCGGTACCGCCCGCCATGATGAGTACCGGTCTGGATGCACCCGTACTCATGCTCATGCGCGCTGCCCCCGGCGTTTCGACGCGGCCGCACCGCTCGCCGTCAATCCCTGGACGGTGCAGCGGGTCTCATGATCGACCCGCAACAACAGCGCGATGGCGG
>JARRQB010000240.1:0-3275 GCA_037382265.1 Gammaproteobacteria bacterium
CCGGCGACCGCGTCCGCAGAAGCCCAACGCCGGAGAGTAGGCCGCGGTGCCACAGGCCGACATACCGGTCGAGAACAAGTGCAGCCGGTGCCTCGGCTCCACCTGCTGCACCTACACCACCGAGGCGCTCGGTACCCTGCGTTCCAAGGCCGATTTCGGGCACCTGCTTTGGCAGGTTTCACACCAACACGTCGAGGCCTACCGCGACTCGAGCGGCTGGTACCTGCTGATGCGGGGCAACTGCGAACACTTGCGGCCCGGCGGTGCCTGCGGCATCTACGAGACTCGACCACAGGTCTGCCGCGACTACGCGAACGACTGGTGCGAGTTCGACGAAGCCGCGGAGCAGCACTTCCTCCACCACTTCAGGAACTACGCGGAGTTACTGGCCTACTGCCGCAAGCGCTTCAAGCGCTGGGAGTCTCCGTGAAGGTCGGAGCGAGCCCGGTCAGGTAGCTTCGAGGGTCCGTTCGAGTCCGGGCAAAAGTTCCGAGAAGTCGCGAATCGCGTCGAACTCATCGACTTCGCGTGCCGACTGGCGCGAATCCGGCGCCGTTATCGCCAGCAGGCCGGCGATGCCGTAGGCGCGCGCGGCGCGCAGCACCCGCACGCTGTCGTCCACGAACAGGGTGCGCTCGGGGTCGAACGGCATAATGCTGTGCAGGCAGGGCCAGAAGCCCGGGTCCTCCTTGGGACGGCCGATGTCGTGCGAACAGACGATGCGGTCGAAGTGGCCGGCCAGCCGGGTCTTCTCCATCTTCAGGGCAATCGCCTTTTGGTGCGCGTTGGTGACCAGTACGCGCTCCTTGCCGGCAGACCGCAGCGCCGCGAGGAACTCGGGCACGTGCGGATGGATCTGAATGAGGTGATCCACCTCCTGTTTCAGTAGCGCGATGTCCAGACCGAGTTCCCGGCTCCAGTGATCCACACAGTACCAGTTGAGGGTACCTTCGATGTCCCGGTAGCGTGGCAGCAACGCCTCGCGTGCCGCCGCCAGCTCGATGCCGCGCGTCTCGGCGTAGCGCCGCGGCACGTGCTCGAGCCAGAAGTGGTTGTCGAAGTGGAGGTCGAGGAGCGTGCCGTCCATGTCGAGCAGGACGGTGTCGAGGCGTGACCAGTCGAACATTGTGTCATCCAGCGGGTGGGAAGACCCAACCGTAAGCGTCGCCGGAGGCTCGCACAAGCGTGAAAACCCCGATCACCCTGCTGCTCCTGACCGCCGTCGCCCTGCCGGCGGACGAGGCCTGGCTGGACGACGACGCGGAGGCCCGCGCCCTTGCCGTCAACGAGGGCGAACTGGTGTTTCTGACCGTCCCCCCGGCCAAACCCGCCCACCAGCACGCCAACCAGCTCGAGATCACGGAGCGCAGCCTGCGCGACGGCTGGGTCTTGCTGAAACAGTGCCATTCGAACCTCGACCCGGTACCCGAGGCCGAAATCGTGTTTCGTCAGGATCGGGTGCGCGGCCTGCGCATAACGCAAGCACGGTCGATCGGCACGGCCACGGTAGAGGGCCCGACGGTGCAACTGCGGGAGGTAGGTCGCGGCGCGACCCTGTGCCTGCGGGCGGAGACGCAGGCGCTGCACCCGCTCGGCGACGGCCTGTACGAGCTGCACAACGGCCCGTACATGCGGCGCTTCCTCGACGGCTATTACCCGCTGCGGGTGATGTTGGACATCCGCTACCCCGACTCGATCGAGGTGGTGGACTTTCAGCCGGAGGATCAGCCCGGCTTCCGGCCCGAACTGTCGCCGCAGCGCGTGCGCTTCGACCCCTGGTTCGAAGGTCGTCTGCAGACGCTGTTCCGTTTCGCCGACCGCGAGCACCCGGCACCATGAAGCAACGCATCGCGAGCGGGCCAAGCAGCACCCGCGGACCGGGGCGCGGGGTCCTCGCCGCGCCGGCCCCGCCCGCGCCGTCCCTCCGGGTTTCGTCTTCGGTTGCGGCCGCCCCGTCGCCGTGTTAGACAAACACGTCCCGATAACGACAAAACAATGTTCCAGAGGACCCCGTGTCTCCCGATATCGAAACGCTGATCGCCATCGCGCGCGACGCCGGCCGGGCGATCCTGGCCGTCTATGAGCGCGGCTTCGAAGTGGCGGCAAAACAGGACAACTCGCCGCTGACCGAGGCCGACCTGGCATCGCACCGACTGATCGTCGATGCGCTCGCGAAGCTGACGCCGGACACCCCGATTCTTTCCGAGGAGTCGGCCGCAGTGCCGTTCGCGACCCGCTCGCGCTGGAGCCGTTACTGGTTGGTCGACCCGCTGGACGGCACCAAGGAGTTCATCAAGCGCAACGGGGAATTCACCGTCAACATCGCGTTGATCGAGCGAGGCGCACCGGTAGCAGGGGTGGTCCACGTGCCGGTGACGGGCGCAGTCTACGCCGGCGAGGTCGGGCACGGCGCCTTTCTGGAAGACGCGGACGGGCGGCGCAGCGCTCTCGCCGCCGCAACCAAACGCCACCACCCGCTGCGCGTGGCGGGCAGCCGCTCGCACGCCGGCCGGAGCCTGCAGGCCTTCCTGGAGCGGGCAGGCGAGCACGAGCTCATCAGCATGGGCAGCTCGCTGAAGCTGTGCCTGGTCGCCGAGGGCAGGGCCGACATCTACCCGCGCCTCGGGCCGACCTCGGAGTGGGACACCGCTGCCGCCCAGGCGGTGGTCGAGGCCGCGGGCGGAAAGGTCACGGACACCGCCCTGCGCCCGCTTCGCTACAATCAGAAGGAATCCGTGCTGAACCCCTACTTCCTGGTGTTTGGCGACCAGTCCGTCGACTGGACCCGCTACCTCGACGAGGACAGCGTCCTTGAGCCATGAACCGCGTCGCCGCGCCGTTGACACTGCTCGCCCTGCTGGCCTGGCTTGCCGCCGGGACCGCCCTGGCGGCCGACGACCCCGACGCGGCCTTCGAGTTCGACGACTTCCCGCTCGAGAACCTGCTCCAGTACCCGACCTGGTTCAAGAAGAGCTTCCTCGATCTGCGCGAGGACCTGGAGGACGCCAAGGCCGAGAACAAGCAGGGCATCATCGTCTACTTCGGACAGCGCCGCTGCGCCTACTGCAAGATGCTGATGGAGGTGAATTTCAAGCTCACCGACATCGTCACCTACACGCGCCGCCACTTCGACGTGATACCCATCGACATCTGGAGTCCGGAAGAGATGACCGACCCCGCCGGCAACGAGATGTCGCAGCGCCAGTTCGCGGTGCGCATGGGAACCAATTTCACGCCTTCGCTGTTGTTCTACGACACCGAGGGCAGGCTCGCCC
>JARRQB010000241.1:0-3271 GCA_037382265.1 Gammaproteobacteria bacterium
ACACAGGCCGGTGACGCCCGACTCGCCGAGCGTTTCGGCGAAACCCGGCTCATCCGACCACAACGCGCAGCCGATCACGCGAAAGCGGGGCTCCAGGGTTTCCGGGTCGATGCGCACGCGCTCGATGGCGCCCGGCGCGGCCCGTTGCCCGCCGCTGATCTGGGCGCCTTCAAAGGCCGGGCCGGTCGGGCTGGACGCCGCCAGCAGGCGATCGCGGTTGCCGAGCACGATTTCCGCGTTGGTGCCGACATCGATCAGGAGGCTGACCGCGTCGTCGGTCCAGGGCGTCTCGGCCAGAAGAACACCCGCCGTGTCGGCGCCGACGTGCCCGGCGATGCAGGGCAGCACGTAGGCGCGCGCCGCCGGGTTAAGGTCCAGACCGAGATCGGCCGCCGGCAGATCGATCGCCTGGTCGATTGCCAGCGCGAACGGCGCGCAGCCGAGCGGCACCGGGTCCAGCCCGAGCAGCAGGTGGTGCATGACCGGGTTGCCGACCAGGGTCACCTCGAACACGTCGGCAGGCTCCAGGCCGGCCTCGCGCAGCGTGCGCTGCAGCAGGCCGCCGATCTCGCGCCGCACGGCCGCGGTCATCCGCGCGGCGCCGTCGGCGTTCAGCATCGCGTACGAAACCCGGCTCATCAGATCCTCGCCAAAGCGGATCTGCGGGTTCATCGCCCCCGCTCCGGCCAGCACCTCGCCGCTGGCGAGATCGCACAACTGCACGGCGAGCGTGGTCGAACCGACGTCGATCGCGGCGCCACAGACACGCTCGCGCAGGCCGGGCCACAGCGCGACCAGCCGTTCGCCGTCGCGCACCGCCGCCGTCACCTGCCAGTCGCCGTCGCGCAGGGCGCTTTGCAGCGAGGCCAGCACGGCCGGGTCCCAGTCGAGGTCGCGCAACGCCCACTCCGATTCCAGGGCCTGCAACAGGCGCCGCAGGTCGCCGGACGGATTCTCCAACTCGGGCCGCGGGACCTCGACGAAGTACAGCCGCAGGACCGGGTCGATTTCGATCGCGTGCGCCTCGTGCGGCTTGCGCACCACCTGCTGGTGCACCTGGCTGGAGGCGGGCACGTCGATGCGCACGTCGCCCTCGATGCGCGCCTGGCAACCGAGCCGCCGCCCCGGCGACAGGCGGCCGCTTGCGCCGCACTCCCGTTCCGTCTCGCCGGGCGGGCTCAGGTGGGCTTCGGCGGAAACGATGCCCTCGCGAGCGAATTCGCCCTCGATGAGCTCAACCTGGCACCGCGCGCAGCGCCCGCGTCCGCCGCAGATCGAGTCGAGGTCCACGCCAAGCGAGCGCGCCGCGTCCAGCACCGGCGTGCCCGGCGGAAACCGTCCGCGCTTGCCCGACGGGCTGAAGACGACCAGGGCGTCGCGCGCGCGCCTCATCGATGCCGCCGGCGACGCCGCCCGGTCCGGCGCCCACGCGGCACGCCTTCGCCATCCCCGTGCCGGGCGATCCAGTTCCGGCACTCGGGATCCTTGCCGAGCAGCACGTCGCTCGCGCGAACCGCCTGCATCAGGGCCGGATCGAGCGGATTGGTGATGGCCGAAGTCAGGCCGGCGCCGATCGCCATCGCGAGGAAGGCCGGGTTCAGGGCCGCCCGTGCCGGCAGGCCGAAACTGATGTTGGAGGCGCCGCAAAGCGTATTGACGCGCAGTTCGTTGCGCAGCCGGCGGATCAGCTCGAAGGCCTGCAGGGCCGCGTCGGCCACCGCGCCAACGGGCATCACCAGCGGATCGACGATGACGTCGCTGGCCGGGATGCCGTGGTCCGCGGCGCGCTCGACGATCCTGCGCGCCACCGCAAAACGCGCATCGGGGTCGGGCGAAATGCCGCTGTCGTCGTTGCAGATCGCGACCACCGCGGCGCCGTGCCGGGCGACCAGCGGCAACACGGCTTCCAGGCGCTCTTCTTCGCCCGTCACCGAGTTCAACAGGGCCTTGCCCTGGTACGCGTCCAGGCCCGCCTCGAGCGCCGCCACGACCGAGGAATCGATCGACAGCGGAACGTCGGTCAGCGCCTGGATGCGGCGCACGGCCTCGGCCAGCAGGGCCGGCTCGTCGGCCAGCGGAATGCCGGCGTTGACGTCCAGCATCGCGGCCCCGGCAGCCACCTGGGCGACCGCGTCGGCCTCGACCCGGCTGAAGTCGCCGGCCTTCATTTCCTCGGCGAGGATCGGCCGCCCGGTCGGATTCAGGCGCTCGCCGACGACCACGAACGGCCGCTCGAAGCCGATCACGACCTCGCGCGTGGCGGAGCACATCACGGTTTCGGTCATGGTGTCTCCCCGCCCGATGGCATCCGGCCGCCGGCCTTGACCAGCGCCTCGAGGCGCTGGTCCGGGAAATCGGCTTCCAGGCGCTCGGCCTCGTACCGGACGGCCGCCGCCAGATCGCCTTCACAGCGCCGCGTGCTGCGGCGCCAGTCCTCCAGGTACGCCGAGCTGCTGCCGCGCCCGGCGCGCATCGCCGCGCGGTCGATGGCCACGGCGAAGCGCGGCGGGAGCTCCTGCCGATGGCGCCGCCGGCCCTGCTGTCCGACGACCTGGGCCGGGATGTCGCGCCAGTAGATCACGGTCAGCCGGGTCACGGCGTCAGCCCGCCAGCACCGGCTGCAGGGCGACCGTCAGCGGCCGGTCGCCGCAGAAATGGTAGCGGTACTCGAGGCCAAGCCGCTCGGCCTGCCGGCGGGCCTGCTCCTTCAGTTCGGCGGACCCGGACTGGGCCAGGTGCACGACCCGGCGGTAGTTGCCGAAGTAGCGCTGCAACAGGTCGGGATGGCGATCGAGCCCCAGGCCGCGAACGACGAGGCGGTCGAAATGGCGGACGAGGAAGTCGGTCAGGTAGAAACTGCCGGGCTCGTCGGCGGCGAGTTCGTCGAATACGCTGCTGCCGGCCAGGAACTCGTAGCAGTGCGCCCCGGGCAGGCGTTCGATGCCGTGCCGTGCGAGGAGCCGGTCCAGCCGGCCGCCGGTTCCGCAGTCGGCATACGCCACGAACACCCGGTCGAAGGCTTTGCGGGCCGCCTCCAGTGTGCGCGCAACGGCCGACGGAATCTCGTCGGGCCTGTTGTGCAGTTCCGCGGGCAGGCAGTAGATCGACACGTGGTCCCACCCGTTGAGGTCGCGCACGCGCACGAGTTCGCGGGCGATCGCGCCGCAGGCGATGACCAGCAGGGTCCCGGTCACTGGCTGCGGTCTCCGCCCATCAGGAGGCCGCCACGACCAGGCGCCTGGCCGTCTCGACGGCGGTGGCGGCGTCCCGG
>JARRQB010000242.1:0-3264 GCA_037382265.1 Gammaproteobacteria bacterium
GCGGTCATCGCCGAGGCCGCGCGCCGCAACAAGTAACCGGGTCGTCGCGCCGGGACGCCAGGTCTTTGGTCTGGGTCAGGGGGTGGCGGATCGGCGGTTGACCCATGTCAGCGCCTGAATAAAATTCAAACGGTTATCAGTTCGAATTGACGGAGAATACGACGATGCCGAGTTACGATTACCGCTGCGAGGCCAACGGTCGCGTGGTCGAAGTGCGCCACAGCATGCAGGACAAGCTCGCCACCTGGGGCGAGCTGTGCGAGAAGGCCGGCCTCGAACCGGGCGACACCGCAGAGGACGCTCCGGTGGAGCGCTTGATCACCGGCGGCAGCGTAGTGTCCAGTTCGTCGCTGTCTAACCCCGATGCGCCCTCCTGTGGCATGGGCGGCTGCGGTGGCGGCATGTGTGGGCTCTGAGCCAGGACCACGGGCAACTCGCAGAGGCAGGCCAGGTTTTCTGACTTCGAATCGGGCGACTTAGACGAACAGGTCGCTGCGTGCGGTCTGCGTGATCGCCGCCACCGCCGGGTGCTTGATCTTGCGCTCCGTCGAGATGGCGTAGTAGCGTTCGCGCACCTCGTCGATCCGGCCGATGAGTTCCACGCCGTACTTGGTGCGCACGTCGTCCTCGACCGTGCTGGGCGAGGTGAAGACGCCGCGGCCGGCCTCGCCGAAGGCCTTCATGAGTGCACGGTCCTCGAACTCGGCGACCACGACGGGGTGAATGCCTTGGCGGTCGAACCAGTGATCCAGGGCCCGCCGCAGGGCACTGCCGACCGCCGGCATCAGCACGGGCATGCCGTCGAGTTTGTGCGGAAAGCCGTCGCGTACCTGCGCTGCCAGGTCGGCGCGAGCGAAGAAGCTGATGCCCGCCTCACCGAGTACGTGGTTGTAGGCCTTGACGTTGAGCACCGGGCTCGCCGGGCTGTCGGCCAGCACCAGGTCGAGTTTGTGCACTGACAGGTCCGCGAGCAGGTCCACCAGCGGCGCCTCGTGGCAAACCAGCCGCACCGGCTCGGGCAGCGCGAAGGCGGATTCCAGCACCCGGTAGGTCAGCAGCTTGGGTACCACCATGGCGATCCCGACACGGAGCAGCAGCTCGTGTTCCGCCGGTCGGCCCGACAGGACGTCGCGCAGTTCGCTGCTGAGGCGGAAAATCTCGTCTGCGTAGGAAAACACCACGCGGCCGGTCTCGCTCAAGACCAGGCCGCGACCGGCCTTCTCGAACAGCTTGGCGCCGATGTCGTCTTCCAGTAGGCGCAACTGGCCGCTGATGGTCTGAGGCGTAACGTGCAGGGTCTCTGCCGCCCGCGCAATGGAGCCTTCGCCGGCCACGGTCCAGAAATATCGCAGGTGCTTCAGGTTGAGGTTCCGCATGACGCCCCTCGGCTGTGGTTCAGTTCGATTATTGCGAACTGACCGACTCGAATAACCGACTTTTTTCTGATCTTTGCCAGTCTATGCTCGGCTCTCGTGGACGGAGAAACGACACGGGAGTTCCGGCATGAGAATACAGATCGAGTCACCCGACTTCCCGCTGACCGACGCCATACGCGGCGTCCTGGAGCGGCGGCTGCGCTACGACCTCACGCGCTGCGACGAGCGCATCGGCCTGGTGGAAGTGCATTTGGCGGACGTCAACGGCCGCCGCGGCGGTGTGGACAAGCGCTGTCTGGTGCGAGTTCGCCTGCACGGTTCGCCCGACGTGGTGGTCGAGGACATCGAAACCGATCTGTATTTCGCCATGAACCGCGCGATCGCGCGCGCCGGCCGCACCGTGGCGCGCCGGCTTACCCGACGCTTCGTGCCGCGTCGGCGCAGGGGCAGTCGCGGCGATCCGGTGACGGCGCGGGCCGGCAGCCTCTGAGTTTCCTCCACCCTCGGGCAACGTCTCCCGGGCGGGATTGCCGGCGATCACGCCGGCTCTTTTTTGCGGCGTGGGCTGGGCCCTGGCGACGCGTACCGAGGACGACCACCGGCAGCTCGACTCGCCGATCACCGCGGACTGAATGCGCTCACGGGAGCGGCAGCCGCCGCCAGTCGTCGGCGCAGGCGTAGCCCGCCGCCGCAGCCTTCGCGCAGCTGAGCACGTGCGTGGTACCAAGAGCGTCGGCGACGAGTGCGACCACGAACCGCGTGTGGTCGTCACAGTCCAGCAAGTGAAAGGCGATGGGTCGCGGCAAATCTTCGCGCAGTCCCAGGAATTCGCTGCCTGCCGGCTCGCAGGCGTGCCCGGCCGAGCGCACGATCTCGGCCAACAGCCGGACGCGCCGCGAGGGCGGCTGCTGCATCAGGTGGCGATGAGGCCACTGCCCCTTACGGTCGAGCAGCGGAAGCAATTCGCCGGTGCGCTGACCGGGCGGTCGCGCGAGATTGAACGCCAGCACGGCCGCTAGCAGGATCGAGGCGACGAGAACGGTGGCCTTGAGGCGCGTCATGGTAGCGGCCGGTGCCGACACGCGCCCGGCGCCGGGTGTGCCGCCTCAGCGCGGCAGGCGCCAGGTGCCGTCTGGCTCTGGACACACCAGGTACTCCGTCGTTGCCTTGGCGGCCTGCGCATGGTGGTGGATCACCAGCTTGCGGCACCGCGGCGCGCTGCCCGCCGGCGCTGCCTCCACGCGGTAGCTGCCGCCGTTGCCAGTCTCGGGATTTTCCCATGAGCGGGATTCGCCGTCGGCTGCCTCACGCAGTGCCTCGCCCGCCACCCGCGTGGCTATCTCCCAGTCGGCCTCGGTGAAGGCGGCGGCGGGAGTGTCCTTGAGGAACTGGTAGTTCAGCGCCTGAGGGCTGCTCCAGGCGAGGATGCACAGGGTAATCAACAGCCAGCGTCGCATGGTGCGTACTCCCGGGTCAGCGCATTGGCGGTGAGAACATCAGGCCGCCGTCCAGCCATAGGGCGTTGATGCCGCGGTTCATCCGCAGCGGTGACCCCCCACCCAGGTTGCGCTCGAACACCTCGGCGTAGTTGCCCACCTGACGAATGATCTGGAAGGCCCAGTCCGCCGGCAGGCCGAGACCGACACCCAGACTGTCCTCAACGCCGAGCAGGCGCTTGATTTCGGGCCGCGAGGCGCTGGCACGGATGCGTGCCACGTTGGTCGAGTCGATGCCCATCTCCTCGGCGTCGACCATGGCGAACAGTGTCCAGCGCACGATATTGAACCACTTAGGGTCGTCGGCCCGCACGGCCGGGCTGAGCGGGTCCTTGGAGATGAGTTCCGGTAGGACCTCGTGTGCCGCGGGGTCCTCGAGCAGGGTGCGCAGG
>JARRQB010000243.1:0-4361 GCA_037382265.1 Gammaproteobacteria bacterium
CGCCTGGCCCTGGACTTCGACATCGAGGCCCCGGACCTCGCCGCGCTCTACCCGGGACTGGCCGGACGGGCCGGCGGGGCAGGGCGGCTGGGCGGCTCACCGCAGCGCCCTGAATTGATGGCGCAGCTGGCGGCGGACGAACTGCGCTTCGACGACACAGTGACCGTGGAGCGCATCGCGCTGGATGCGCGCTGGCAGGGTGACGGCGGCGCGCTGCGCCTGGACGCGGCAAACGGCCGGGCAGGGGACTTCGCGGCAAGCCGGCTCGCACTCCGCCTCGACGGCACACCCGAAGGCCACCGACTGAACGCGGACCTCGCCGCCGAGGGCCTCGCCGTGAACCTGGCGGCCCACGGCGCCTGGCAGACCACCCCGGCCGAGTGGCGGGGCACGCTCGAGGCGCTGACCGTCGCCCAGGCACAGGCCGGCAGCTGGGCCCTGGAGGCCCCGGCCAGGCTACGGCTCGCAGCGGCCAAGTCGGACGTGGGCAGGGCCTGCCTGGTGCAGGAGCCGGCGCGGGTCTGTGTCGAGGGGGCTTACGCCCCCGCGCGCCTGCAGGGGGAAGTCCGCATCGAGGGCCTGCCGCTGCAGCGCCTGGCGCAGGGCCTCCCCGAGCACATCGGCGTGGAGGGCGAACTGGCCGGCCGGCTGCTGCTCGGCGGCGCCCCCGCCAACCCACGGGTCACGCTCAGACTGACGCCGAGCGACGGCCGCCTGATCTTCGTCGAGGACGAAACGGACCCGCTCGGCTTGCGCTTCGAAGACGTGGCGCTGGAGGCCGAATTCGCCGACGACCGCGGTCACGCCGAGCTGCGCATGCTGCTCGACGGCGACGGCGTCACCCGGGGCAGGGTGACCCTGGGGCCTGGTCCCAACCGCGAGATAGGCGGGAAAGTAAGCGCACACTTCCCAGATCTCTCACTGGTCTCGGGTATCGTTCCCGACCTGACCCAGGTGGCCGGCCGACTGCTGCTCGACCTGGAACTCGGCGGCCGGCTCGCGGCGCCGCGCCTACGGGGCGAACTGCGGATCGCGGAGGGCAGCGCGGACCTCGCCGCGGCGGGTCTGGAGCTGCGCGACCTGGCGCTCAGCGTCACCGGCGACGGCAGTGGGCCGCTGCAGCTCGCGGCGGAGGTCTCCTCCGGCGGCGGCCGACTGACCGCGCGGGGTACGCTCGACCCGACCGCCCAGCCGGGGCCGGCGGTGAGACTCGGGATCAGCGGCGACCGCGTGCTCGCCGCCCGCCTGCCCGAAGCGAGCGTCCGGGTTTCGCCGGATCTGCGTCTGACCGGCAGCAAGCCCTACCACCTGGCGGGGGAGCTACACGTCCCCGAGGCCCTGATCGAACTGGAGAGCCTGCCCCAGTCGTCGGTCAGGGTCTCCGAAGACGAGGTCGTGGTGGGCGAGGACGCCGAGGCGTCTGCTGCGGTGCACGGCCCGCCGGGCCTCACCACGGACGTCAGGGTCTCGCTCGGGGAGCAGGTACGTTTCGAGGGCTTCGGCCTGGCAACCCGACTCGAGGGCGCCGTCGACGCCAGGGTGGACGAGCGCGGCTCGCGCCTGGACGGCAGAATCGAGCTCGCAGGCGGGGTGTTCGAGGCCTTCGGCCAGAAGCTGACGATCGAGCAGGGCAGGCTGCTGTTCGCCGGCCCCCCGAGCCGCCCGGAGATCGATTTGCGGGCCATGCGGTTATCGCTCGACCAGCGGGTCAGGGCCTATCTGAGCGCCAACGGGCCGATCCGCGAGCCGCGGACTCGGGTCTACAGCGATCCCGCCCTGCCTCAGGCCGAGGCTCTCGCGTACCTGCTCACCGGCCGCGGCCTCGACCAAGCCGACCAGCGGGAGGGCCTGGACATCGCCTCGGCCGCCCTGACCCTCGGGCTGTCGCGCGGCGAACCCCTGCTGCAGAACATGGGGGCGCGCCTGGGGCTGGACGAATTGCGCATCGCGACCGGCGAGAACGGTGTGGAGGGCAGCTCGCTGGTGGTCGGCAAGTACCTCAACCCGGACCTCTACGTCGGCCTGAGTCAAAACATCTTCGACCCGACCGGCAGCATCCTGCTGCGGCTGCGTCTGTCGGACCACGTGGAGGTCGAGACCCGGGCCGGCGAGTCCCAGTCGGTGGACCTGTTCTACCGCGTGGAGCACGAGTAACGGCCCCGGCCGGAGTCGCTCGCCGCGGGATCAGTCGCGGTGGTGCCGGCGCGGCGTTCGTTGTCAGTGGATTAACGGCCGTAGTCGATGACCTGCCGCCGACAGATCGGTGCCGCTGCGCAGCTCGCCCCCCCGAAGCGGGCGGGAAGTCCGGGCCTAGCGGCTCCTCGCGAAGCGCCTGAACATGGATTTCTCCACCTCCACCGCCAGGAACAAGGCCACGGCGACGCCGAACATCCACGCCCAGGCGCCGGCGGTCAGGGCGCGGGTCTGGAACAGGTGCTGCATCACCGGCAGGTAGGTGAACACGAACTGGAAGCCAACCACCAGCGCGACGGCCAGCAGCACGGGTCGGCTGCCGAGCAGGCCTTCGCGGGTCCACGACGCCTCGGTGATAAAGCGCGAATTGAACAGATAGGCGGCCTCGGCGAGCACCAGGGTGTTGACGGCGACGGTGCGCGCGGTCTCGATGTCGACGCCCTCGGCGCGGTAGAACAGGAACAGGCCGAAGGCGCCGGCCACCATCAGCACCGCCACGAAGCCGATGCGCCACAGCATGAAGCCGGACAGCAAGGGCGCGGCGGGGTCGCGCGGGGCGCGTTCCATCACCCGCGCCTCCGGCGGCTCGAACGCCAGCGACAGGGCGAGGGTCACGGCCGTGATCATGTTCACCCACAGGATCTGCGCCGGGGTCACCGGCAGCAGCCGCCCGAGCAGCACCGCCGCCAGGATGATCAGGGCCTCGCCGCCGTTGGTCGGCAGGATGAACAGTATCGACTTGCGAATGTTGTCGAACACCGTGCGGCCTTCCTCCACCGCGGCGGCGATCGAGGCGAAGTTGTCGTCGGCCAGCACCATCTCCGCCGCCTCTTTGGCCGCCTCGGTACCCTTAACGCCCATGGCCACGCCGACATCGGCACGCTTGAGCGCGGGGGCGTCGTTGACGCCGTCGCCGGTCATCGCCGTGACCTCCCCGGCGGCCTGCAGCGCGCGCACCAGTCGCAGCTTGTGCTCCGGGCTCACCCGGGCGAACACGTCGGCGCCGCGCGCCGTCGCCGCCAGGGCGTCGTCGTCGAGGGCCTCCATTTCCGCGCCGCGTGATCGCCGGTTATCATCTTGACGCCGATGCCCGCCGCCTGGCAGGCGGCGACCGCGCGGACGGCCTCGTCGCGCGGCGGGTCCAGCAGCCCCACGACGGCCAGCAGCGTGAGGCCGCCGTCGACGTCGCCGAAGGCCAGCTCGCGCTGGCCCCGGGGCATGGCCCGGGTGGCCAGCGCCAGGGTCCGGTAACCTTGACGGGCCATGCGCTCGATCCTGCCTTCCCAGTAGTCGAGCCGCAGCGGTTGATCCTGGCCCGCGCAACGCTCCAGGTGACAGCGCGGCAGCAGCACCTCGGGCGCGCCCTTGACGAACCCGAAGGCGTGGCCGGCATGGTCGTGATGCAGGGTCGCCATGAACTTGTGCTGCGACTCGAACGGAATGGTGTCGACCCGCGGCAGTTCCTCGAGTTCGCGGGCGGGAGTCAGCCCGCCCTTCACCGCCAGCACGGCCAGTGCGGCCTCCATGGGATTGCCGCCGAACCGGTAGCTACCGTCCTCGTGGTGGACGGTCGCATCGTTGCACAGCAAGGCCGCGCGGCAGGTGTCGAGCATGCCGGGAAAGTCCTCCGGCGAGGCCAGCGTGCCGCCGCACACCCAGCTGCCGCGCGCATCGTAGCCTTCGCCCTCCACCGCGAACTCGCAGTCGGCCTGCACGACGGCCTGAACCGTCATCTCGTTGCGCGTCAGGGTGCCCGTCTTGTCCGAGCAGATCACCGTCACCGAGCCCAGGGTCTCGACCGCCGGCAGGCGTCGGATGATCGCGTTGCGCCGGGCCATGCGCTGCACGCCGATCGCCAGGGTGATGGTGATGATCGCGGGCAGCCCCTCGGGAATGGCCGCGACCGCCAGGCCGACCGCCGCCAGGAACATGTCCGCCGCGGCATAATCGCGCAAACCGACGCCGAAGCCGAACATCGCCGCGGCGAGCGCCAGAATGCCGCCCGTCAGCCAACGGCCGAACTGGGCGATTTTGCGCAGCAACGGGGTAGTCAGCGTCTGCACGTGGGAGAGCAGGGTGCTGATGCGCCCGATCTCGGTTGCCGCACCCGTGCCGACCACCACGCCGACGCCCTGGCCGTAGGTCACCAGACTGCCGGAGAACGCCTG
>JARRQB010000244.1:0-3241 GCA_037382265.1 Gammaproteobacteria bacterium
GAAAAGTGACCGCGCCCAACATGGCGACGAGCATGGCGTTGCCGGCCAGCGCCAGTTCCGCGTCGATGCGGCCGCCGCGCGCGACCGCGGCCGCCATGGCGGCCAGGCCGAGCACAGCCAGCGCCAGGGCCTGCACGCGGGTACGCCGGCCGGCACGCGCCCAGACCAGGGCGCCCGCCAGCCAGGCGGGCGCCGCGATCGCGAGTTTCGGGATCACCGGAAACAGCCCATGCAGTGCCGCCAGCGCGATGGTCGTGCTCAGGGCCAGACCGGTCACCAGAGGACGCTGGTTCACCGGGTTACCAGGCCTCGAACCACGCGGCCGCAAAGGGTTGGATCGCGGCGCTGGATACGGCGATGCGTGCCGTGCCGGCTTGCCGGTGAGCGTTCGAGCGGGGGTCTTGCACCGGTAGCGCGCGCCGGCGGATCAGTCCGTGGCGTCGAGGTAGCGCCGCGGCACGCGCCGGGACACGCCGGTGAACAACTGGTAAGCGATGGTCTCGGCGTGCCGCGCGACCTCGTTCGCCGCCACCGTCCGGCCCCAGAGCTCGACCGGCGCACCGATGCCGGCGTCCGGGATGTCGGTGAGGTCGACGGTGACCATGTCCATCGAGACCCGGCCGATGAGCCGGGTGCGCACGCCTGCCGCCGCCACGGGGGTGCCGTCGACCGCGTGCCGCGGGTAGCCGTCTGCGTAGCCGATGGCGACCGTGCCGACCCGCGTCGGCCGCGTGCAGCGGTAACGGGCACCGTAGCCGATGCCCTCGCCGGCTGCCAACTCGCGCACCGCGATGATCGCCGAGGTCAACTGCATCACCGGGGCCAGGCCCTGTGCCGCGTCGCCCCCGAACGGCGAGGCGCCGTACAGCATGATGCCGGGCCGAATCCAGTCGCCGTGCGCGGCCGGCCAGCCGAGGACGCCGGCGGAGTTGGCGAGACTCACGGCTGGCCGCAGGTCGCCCAGGCTTGCGCGAAAGCGTTCCAGCTGCCGGCGCGTCGCCGGTTCGGCGACTTCGTCGGCCCGCGCGAGGTGCGTCATGAGCACGACGCTGGCCACCTGCGGGGCCGCCGCCAGGGTCGCGTACATCTCGCGGGCCGTCTCGGGGGCGAAGCCAAGCCGGTGCATGCCGGTGTCGATCTTGAGCCACACCGGAACGGGACGTGCCGGCCTCGCGGCGAGCAGCCACTGGACCTGTTCGCGGGTGTGGACGACCTGGCTCAGGCCGAGCCGGTCCACCAGCCGGAGCTCGGCCGGCTCGAACACGCCCTCGAGCAGCAGCAGCGGGCCGGTGATGCCCGAGTCGCGCAGTTCCTGGGCCTCCTCGATGCAGGCGACCGCGAAGCCGTCCGCTTCGCCTGCCAGGGCCCGCGCGACCGGCACGGCGCCGTGGCCGTAGGCATCGGCCTTGACCACGGCAAGTGCCCGACTGCCGGGTGCCGACGCCCTGGCCAGCCGGTAATTGGCCAGCAGGGCGCCCAGGTCGACGATGGCGGTGGTCGGCCGGGTCAAGCGCGTCCCCGCGACTGAGCCGCTACTTGTCGCGGGCCAGGTACTCGCGCGTCAGGACAAACACCGTCGGGCTGAGGAGCACCAGGGCGATCAGGTTGGGGATGGCCATCAAGGCGTTCAAGGTGTCCGCGAGCAGCCAGGTGAAGTCCAGGTGGACCAGCGTGCCCACCAGCACCCCGAGGATCCAGAGCACCCGGAACGGGGTGATGGCGCGAACGCCGAACAGGTACTCCGCGCACTTCTCGCCGTAAAAGCTCCAGCCCAGAATGGTGGTGAAGGCGAAAACCGCCAGTGCGATGGCGACCACCTCGGCGCCGATGCTTGGCAGCGTGTGGGCAAAAGCAGCCGAGGTCAGATCGGCCCCGTTCACGCCTTCGGTCCAGGCGCCCGAGGTGATGATCACCAGGCCGGTCATGCTGCAGACGATGATGGTGTCGATGAAGGTGCCGAGCATGGCGACCATTCCCTGGCGGACCGGGTCCTTGGTCTTGGCGGCGGCGTGGGCGATCGGTGCGCTGCCGAGGCCGGCCTCGTTGGAGAAGATGCCGCGCGCCACGCCGAAGCGGATGGCCGCCCAGACCGCGGCGCCTGCAAACCCGCCCTCGGCGGCGATGGGGGTGAAGGCGTGGGCGAAGACCAGCCCGAGCGCGTGCGGGATTTCGCCGGCGTTGGCGCCCAGTACCACCAGCGACATGGCGACGTAAGCGACGGCCATGAACGGCACGAGCTTGCCCGCGACCGCGCCGATGCGGCGGATGCCGCCGAGCAGCACGGCGCCGGTGAGGACCATGAGCACCACCCCGGTGAGCACGGCGGGGACGCCGAAGGTAGTCTCGAGCACCTGCGACACCGAGTTGGACTGCACCGTGTTGCCGATGCCGAAGCCGGCGAGCATGCCGAACACGGCGAACAGGAACGCCAGCCAGCGCCATTTCGTGCCGAGGCCGTTGCGAATGTAGTACATCGGGCCGCCGACGTGGTTGCCGAGCTCGTCCACTTCCCGGTAGCGCACCGCCAGGACCGCCTCGCCGTACTTGGTCGCCATGCCGACCAGCGCGGTGCACCACATCCAGAACAGGGCCCCCGGGCCGCCGAGGAACACGGCCGTGGCGACCCCGGCGATGTTGCCGGTGCCGATGGTGGCGGACAGTGCGGTCATCAAGGCGTTGAACGAGGAGACTTCGCCCTGGTCTTCCTCTTCCGCCGTCGGCTTGCGGCCCTTGAACAGCAGCCGGAAGCCGCGCCCCAGGCAGCGTATCGGCATGGCCTTGAGACCGAACTGGAGGTAGAGACCGACGCCGAGTATCAGGACCAGCATGGCCGGCCCCCAGACGATGCCGTTGAGCGAAGAGACTAGGTTGGTGATGGTTTCCAAGGCGGTTTCCTCGTCGTTGTGGTTATGTGCGGGACAATGTCCCCGGTCGCCAGGCCAGATTAAGTTGCCGGGCAACCGTCCCAGCCGTTCCGCCGACGCCGAGCCCGGGGCGCGTGCGGCTCAGTCCTGCAGCGGTTCGAATTCGTATCCCTTGGGTACCACCGCCACGCCGCCCGGGGAGACGTGGAAGCGGCGCTGGTCCTGTTCGGCGCTCATGCCGATCTGGGTGCCCGGCGGGATGTGCACGTGTTTGTCGACGATGCACTTGCGCAGGCGGCTGCCCGCGCCCACCTCGACGCCCTCGAACAGGATGCTGTCCTCGACGATGGCCTCGTCGTTGACGATGACGCGCGGGA
>JARRQB010000244.1:3292-3792 GCA_037382265.1 Gammaproteobacteria bacterium
ATCGACGCCGCCGCCGGAAACGACGACGCCGCCGGCCATGATGGAGTTGACGAACACCCCCTCGTTGCCCGACGGGCCGGGTACGGTGCGGGCCGGCGGCTGCTGTGCCTGCAGGGTGCGGATGATCCAGTCGCGCTGGTAGAGATCGAGCGGCGGGACGGGCTCGAGCAGCGCCATGTTCGCCTCGTAATAGGCGTCGATGGTGCCGACGTCCCGCCAGTAGCGGTCCTGCGTGACCCGTCCGTCCTTGCCGCCGAAGCGGTAGGCGTAAACGCCGGGGCGCTCCAGCAGGGCGGGCAGGATGTCGCGGCCGAAGTCATGGAACGACGCCTGGTTGGCATGATCGGCCTCCAGGGTTTCGATCAGGAACTCGCGGTCGAACACGTAGATACCCATCGAGACCAGCGCCCGGGAGGGGTCGTCGGCGAGCGGTACCGGGTCGAAGGGCTTTTCCTCGAAACTGCTGACCAGGCCCTGCGCGTCGACGCCGAGCACGCCGA
>JARRQB010000245.1:0-6137 GCA_037382265.1 Gammaproteobacteria bacterium
CGCCGGGGGAACAACTGCTGCCCGTCTGCAAGAGGACGGCGGATCGACAATCGCCGCGCGCCGTGTCATTCCCGGATATGACCTTGCAAGTTAATTCAATTGGCTTGGAATATCAATCCGGCAGAATATGCTCTCCTACACGAATAATCTTCATGACGTTGGTGCCGCCGATGATGCCCTGAAAATCACCCTTGGTGATAATGATCAGGTCGCCGTCGTGCACCGCACCGCGGCGCAGCAGCTCCTCGATGACCTCCTGGTTGACGCGCTGCGAATCCTTTGCCACCGGCTGAAAGCTGGTGGGATAGACACCGCGATAGAGGGTCACCTTGCGCCGCGTGGCGACATGATCCGTCAATGCGTAGATCGGAATCCCCGAACTGATGCGCGACATCCACAGCGGCGTCGAACCGGATTCGGTGAGGGCGGCAATTGCCGACACCTGCAGGTGGTTGGCGGTATACATGGTCGCCATGGCGATGGCTTCGTCGATGCGTCCGAATACCGAGTGCAGACGATGGTCAGAGCGTGTCGCCACCGCCTGCTTTTCGGCCTCGACGCAGATTCTCGCCATCGCCTCGACCACTGCCGCCGGGTGTTTGCCCACGGCTGTCTCCGCCGAGAGCATCACCGCGTCGGTGCCGTCAAGCACGGCGTTGGCGACGTCAAACACCTCGGCGCGGGTTGGAATCGCGTTGTCGATCATCGACTCCATCATCTGCGTCGCCGTGATCACCACCTTGTTTCTCGAGCGGGTTTCGCTGATGAGCTTTTTCTGCACGGCGGGCAGTTCGGCATCGCCGATCTCCACGCCGAGGTCGCCGCGCGCGACCATGATCGCGTCCGAGGCGTCGACGATCTCCTCGATGCACTCGAGCGCCTCGGCGCGCTCGATCTTCGACACGATGCCGCCCTGGCCGCCGGCGGCCCGCAGCAGGGTGCGGGCTTCGTGGACGTCTTCGGCACTGCGCACGAAGGACACCGCCAGGTAGTCGGCCTCGATGCTCGCGGCGAACCGTATGTCCTCGCGGTCCTTGTCGGTCAGGGCCGGCGCCGACAACCCCCCACCCTGCTTGTTGATGCCCTTGCTGTCGGACAGCTTGCCGCCGACGCAGACCTTGCAGCGCACCTCGCTGCCCGCGACCTCGTCGACCCACAACACGATGTGGCCGTCGTCGAGCAGCAGGGTGTCGCCGCGCGCGACCTCTTCGTGCAGCGTCGGGTAGGTCACGCCGACGCGGGCGCCGTCGCCGTCGTCGAGGCCGCAGGCCGTGTCGAGGCTGAACAGATCGCCCACGG
The DNA here is from genome assembly GCA_037382265.1 of Gammaproteobacteria bacterium. GTDB lineage: Bacteria > Pseudomonadota > Gammaproteobacteria > Chromatiales > Chromatiaceae > JARRQB01. The sequence goes on from JARRQB010000245.1 coordinate 1,300, forward strand.
CCAGCTCGATCGGGCCGTCGCGGAACTTGCCGATGCGGATCTTCGGCCCCTGCAGGTCGGCCAGGACGCCGACCTGGCGCCCGCTGGCGCGCGCGCGATTGCGCACCCAGTCGGCGCGTTGCGCGTGGTCGTCGTGCGACCCGTGCGACATGTTCAACCGCACCACGTCCACGCCCGCGGCGATGACGTCGTCCAGAATCTTGGGGTCGTCGGTGGCGGGCCCCAGGGTGGCGACGATTTTGGTGCGGCGGAGCATTGCGCGACCCGACTCGTTACCCGGCCCGTGCTTCCAGCATGGCCACCGCGGGGAGGGTCTTGCCTTCGAGGTATTCCAGGAAGGCACCGCCCGCGGTCGAGATGTAGGACACCTGATCGTAGATATCGTACTTCTGGATGGCCGCGATGGTGTCGCCGCCGCCGGCCAGGGTGAAGGCCTCCGTCTCGGCGATGGCCTTGGCGACCGCCTTGGTGCCGCCGCCGAACTGGTCGAACTCGAACACCCCGACCGGACCGTTCCAGACCACGGTACCGGCCTTCATGATGATGTCGACCAGGTCCTGGGCGCTGTTCGGGCCGATGTCGAAGATCATGTCGTCCGCGGCCACCTCGTCGGCCTGCTTCAACACCGCGGGCTCGTTCTCGTCGAAGCGCTTGCCCACCACCACGTCGGTGGCGATCGGAATGGTCGCGCCGCGGCCGGTCATCTTGGTCATCAACGCCTGCGCGGTGTCCACCAGGTCGTCCTCGCACAGCGACTTGCCGACCGGGTGACCGGCGGCCTTGAGAAAGGTGTTGGCGATGCCGCCGCCCACCACCATTTGATCGACCTTCTCGGACAGGGCCTCGAGTACGGTCAACTTGGTGGAGACCTGGGAGCCGCCCACGATCGCCACCATCGGGCGCTTCGGGTCGGCCAGGGCCTTGTTCAGGGCATCGAGTTCCTCGGCCAGCAGCAGGCCGGCGCAGGCGACCGGCGCGAACTTGCCGGCACCGTGAGTCGATGCCTGGGCGCGGTGCGCGGTGCCGAAGGCATCCATCACGTAGACGTCGCACAGCGCGGCGTACCGTTTGGCGAGCGCCTCGTCGTCCTTCTTCTCGCCCTTGTTGAAGCGCACGTTCTCGAGCAGCACCACCTCGCCCTCGCCCACCTCGACCTCGCCGTCGAGGTAGTCTTTGGCCAGGCGCACCGTCTTGCCGAGCTTGGCCGACATGTCGTCGGCGACCGGCTGCATGGAGTTCTCCTCCGAGTACACGCCCTCCTCCGGACGGCCCAGGTGCGACATCACCAGCACCTTCGCGCCGGCCTTCAGGCAGTGCTCGATGGTCGGCATGGAGGCGGTGATGCGGGCGTCCGAGGTCACCTTGCCGTTTTTGACCGGCACGTTGAGGTCGGCGCGGATCAACACGCGCTTGCCGGCGAGATCGAGATCGGTCAGCTTGATGAATGACATAGGGGGGACTCCGTTAGCTTGATCTTAGAGTTATTTGGAAAGGCCCGGGCCTTTCCAAAGGACTCTGGTATAGAGGGCCGAGGGCCTAGCGCCGAGGGCCGAGGAAAACCTCGATCCTCTTGACCGCTAGGCCCTGGGCCCTAGGCCCTAGGCCCTGAGTTGCGGGCCTTAGCCCGCAACGTGTTTAACCATCCGCAGCATGTTGCAGGTGTAGCCGTACTCGTTGTCGTACCAGGACACCACCTTGACGAAGGTCGGGTCGAGCTGAATGCCGGCGCCGGCGTCGAAGATGGACGGCGTGGCGCGGCCGCGGAAGTCGGTCGAGACCACTTTGTCCTCGGTGTAGTCGAGCACGCCGGCCAGGTCGCCCGACTCGGAGGCGGCCTTCATGGCGGCGCAGATGTCGTCGTAGGAGGCTTCGCCGTTCAGCTCGCAGGTCAGGTCGACGACCGACACGTCCGAGGTCGGCACGCGGAAGGCCATGCCGGGGACGGGCCATCGACGGTCTTCTGGGTCGCCGTGGCGGCGTGCACGGTGGTCATCAGGCCGCGCTTGATGCCCCACTTGTCGTGCAGGACCTTGGCGATCGGCGCCAGGCAGTTGGTGGTGCACGAGGCGGCCGAGATGATGGCCTGGCCGGCGTAGGTGTCGTGGTTCACGCCGTAGACGAACATCGGGGTGGCGTCCTTGGAGGGCGCGCTCTGTACGACCTTTTTCGCACCCGCGTCGATGTGCTTCTGGCAGGTCTCTTCGGTCAGGAAGAAACCGGTGCACTCGATCACCAGCTCGGCGCCGACTTCGTCCCACTTCAGGTTGGCCGGGTCGCGCTCGGCGGTCAGGCGGATGGTCTTGCCGTTGACCACCATGTTGTTGCCCTCGACCGCGATGTCGCCCGGGAAGTTACCGTGCACCGAGTCGTACTGGAGCATGTAGGCGAGGTAGTCCGGGTCGAGCAGGTCGTTGATGCCGACCACTTCGATCTCGGGGAAGTCCTTGCTGATGGCGCGAAACGCCATGCGTCCGATGCGGCCGAAACCGTTGATACCGACTTTGATGGTCATGTCTGAAATCCTCCTGATGACGTGTTAAACCAGGGACTCCACCGCCTCGGCGACCGCCTCGGCAGTGATGTTGAAGTGCTTGAATACGTCGCCCGCCGGGGCGGACTCACCGAAGGTGTTCACGCCGACGACCTTGCCGTTCAGGCCGACGTACTTGCGCCAGTAGTCGGGGATGCCGGCCTCGACCGCGACGCGGACGGTGCAGGACGCGGGCAGCACCGACTCGCGGTAGGCGGCGTCCTGGGCGTCGAAGGTGTCGGTCGAGGGCATGGAGACCACGCGCACCCGTTTGCCCTTGGCGGCGAGCGCCTCCTGGGCGGCGACGGCCAGTTCCACCTCGGAACCGGTCGCGATGATGACCGCCTCGGGCGCGCCGTCGCAGTCGCGCAGCACGTAGCCGCCCTGCTCGATCGCCGCCAGCTGCGCGGCGCTGCGCTCCAGATGCGGCAGCCCCTGGCGGGACAGGATCAGGCTGGTGGGGCCGCCCTTGCGCTCGATGGCCATTTTCCAGGCCACCGCGGTCTCGACCGCATCGGCCGGGCGCCAGACCGACATCCGCGGAATCATGCGCAAGGTAGCGGTCTGCTCCACCGGCTGGTGGGTCGGGCCGTCCTCGCCCAGCCCGATCGAGTCGTGGGTGAACACGTGAATGGGGCTGATCTTCATCAGCGCCGCCATGCGCAGGGCGTTGCGCGCGTACTCGGAGAACATCAGGAAGGTCGCTCCGTACGGCTTGAACCCACCGTGCAGTTCGATGCCGTTCACGATGGCCGCCATGCCGAACTCGCGCACGCCGTAGTGGAGGTAGTTGCCGGCGGCGTCGTCGCGGGCGAGGGCCTTCGAACCCTTCCAGATGGTCAGGTTGGAACCGGCCAGGTCGGCGGAGCCGCCGAGCAGCTCCGGCAGCACCGGGCCGTAGCCGTTCAGGGCATTCTGCGAAGCCTTGCGGGTGGCGACCTTCTCAGCCTTGCCGTCGACCTCGGCGATGAAGGCGGCCGCCTGCTCCGCCCAGTCGGCCGGCAGCTCGCCGGCCATGCGGCGCTTGAACTCCGCCGCCTCGGCCGGGAAGGCCGCTTCATAGGCCGCGAACCGGTCGTTCCAGTCGGCCTCGGCGCTCGCGCCCTTGTCCTTGGCACTCCAGCCGGCATAGACGTGATCCGGCACCACGAACGGGCCGTATTCCCAGCCGAGTTCCTTGCGAGTCAGCTCGATCTCGTCGGCGCCCAGCGGCGCACCGTGGCACTCCTCCTTGCCGGCCTTGTTGGGCGATCCGAAGCCGATGGTGGTCTGGCAGCAGATCAGGGTCGGCCTGTCCGAGACCGCGCGGGCCTGCTCGATCGCGGCCTTCACGGCGTCGGCGTCGTGACCGTCGACCTGCGGGATGACGTGCCAGCCGTAGGCGCCGAAACGCGCCGGCGTGTCGTCGGTGAACCAGGCCGGGGCCTCGTGGCTGCCGCGCACCTCACCGTCGATGGAGATGTTGTTGTCGTCGTAGAAGCAAATCAGCTTGCCCAGGCCCATGGTCCCGGCCAACGAGCAGGCCTCGTGCGAGATGCCTTCCATGAGACAGCCGTCGCCGAGGAAGACGTAAGTGTAGTGGTCGACGATCTCGTGGCCCGGTTTGTTGAACTGCGCCGCCAGCGTCTTCTCGGCGATGGCCATGCCGACCGCGTTGCTGATGCCCTGACCGAGCGGACCCGTGGTGGTCTCCACGCCGGGCGCGTAGCCGTACTCTGGGTGGCCCGGGGTCTTGGAGTGCAGCTGACGGAACTGCTTCAGGTCCTCGATGCCCCGCTCGTAGCCGGTCAGGTGCAGCAAGGAGTAGATCAGCATCGAGCCATGCCCGTTGGAGAGCACGAAGCGGTCGCGGTCGGCCCAAGCGGGATTGGCGGGGTTGTGGGTCATGTAATCGTTCCACAACACTTCCGCGATATCCGCCATGCCCATCGGCGCGCCCGGGTGTCCCGAGTTGGCCTTCTGTACGGCATCCATACTCAGCGCGCGAATGGCGTTCGCTAGCTCTCTGCGTGAGGACATGAGCCCCTCCTCTCGAACTGACAATGTAGGTTACGGGCCCCGCCCGACGCGCGGGCGGCGCTCCTTAATGTGTAAAAGACCTGCTCGCGTTGCGCGGCCGGTGCGCGACCGGCCCGGGTGTTCGGTGCCCGCTCGCCGGCTCCGCGGGGCCGCCCGGGCTACGGCTACGGTTGGCGCTGCCCCCCGATCGCGGCGGCCAAAAAGGGTCGGTTATTCTCCCCCACGAATTCTGGGGGCGGCAAGTCAAGCGCCCCCGAATATTCAAATACACCCATAAACCCAGGGAATC
>JARRQB010000246.1:0-3223 GCA_037382265.1 Gammaproteobacteria bacterium
CCTCGCGGGCCCGCATCTCCGGTGCGCTGTCCATCGACGTGAGGCCGCCCGAGCCGCTGACCTTGGAGAGCTTGCCGTCTGCCAGGTTGTACACCATGGCCACCGAGATGGCGTCGTCGGGCCCGACCACCGAGTAGCAGGTGTTGACCAGCGAGGGGTCGCCGGGCTCGTTGCCGTTGAGCAGCGCCACGAACGCCGCGGCGCAAACTTTGCCCTCGGAGTTCGCCGCGTAACCGGACTACGGTAGCGGCGAGGCCACCGAGGCGTCGCCGACCACGTGGATGCCCTTGTGGATGGTCGACTCGAAGCTGCGGCCGTCGATCGGGCACCAGCCCTTGTCGTCGGTCAGGCCGGCCTGGATGGCGATCGCGCCGGCCTGCTGGGCCGGAATGATGCTGGCCACCGCGGCCTTGTGCGCGTTGCCGCCGGTGTAGACGGTCATGGAACCGGCGTCGACCTTGGACACGCCGCCGCCATTGTCCGTCGCGGAGACCCACTCGACGATGCCCTTGTAGTAGCGGTCGAAGGCCTGGGTGAACAGTCCCTGCTTGGAAAACTTGTCCTTGGCGTCGAGGATGAGGATTTTCGACTTCGGCTTGTGCGTCTTCAGGTACATGCCGATCTGGCAGGCACGCTCGTACGGTCCGGGCGGGCAGCGGAACGGGTTCGGCGGGGCACCGATCACGACCACGCCGCCGTCGGGCATGGCCTCGAGCTGCTTGCGCAGCAGTACCGTCTGCTCGCCGGCCTTCCAGGCGTGCGGCATCTTCTCCATTGCGGCGGCGTCGTAGCCCTCGATGCTGTCCTTGAACGAGACCCCCGGCGCGACCACGCAGCGATCGTACTGGAAGCTCTTGCCGCCCTTGGTGGAAACCTTCTTGGCGCCGGCGTCGATGCCGGTGACCATGTCGTGCACGACGTTGACGCCGTGTGCCTTGAGGCCGTCGTAGCTGACGCGGATGGACTCCATCTTGCGGTGACCCGACAGGACCTCGTTGCTCAGGAAGCAGGTGTAGTACTCGGTGTTGGGCTCGATCAGCGTGACGTCGATGGAGCTGTCGGCAAGCTTGATGTACTTGGCCGTGGTCGCGCCGCCGACGCCGCCGCCCACGACGACGACCTTCTTGCTGCCGGCTGCCCTGATGATCGCTGGGAAGCCGACTGCGCTGAGTGCGGCGACACCACCAGTGACCTGCAGGAATTTTCTACGGGTGAATTCTGTCATTGTCTGTCCTCCCTCCGGTTACCGCTGGCTCGCGAAAAAGGCCGTCACGGCCTTGACTTCGTCGTCGCTGAGCTTCTCGACCGCCTTCTTCATCTTCTTGGGCATGTCGCGGTGACCCGCCCGGTAGTCGGCCATGCTGTACTCGAGGTAGGGCAGCCACTGCCCGGCAAGGATGCCGGCGTCGTCATCAGGCAGGCCGCCGCCTTCGTCGTGGCACTTGGAGCAGCCGTCCTCGTAGATCTCCTCGCCCTTCTTGGCGAGCGCGGCGTCGACGTTCTGTGGCGCCTTGTAGACCGGCAGCCCGGCGAAGTAGCCGGCCATCGCTTCGATCTGACCTTCGGTGTAGCCCTTGGCGATGCGGTTCATGATGGTCGCGTTGCGCTCGTCGCCCTGGAACGCCAGCATCGCATCGGTGAAGTAGGCTTCGGAAATGCCCGCCAGGTTCGGCGAGGCGGGGCCGACACTCTGGCCGGCGGTGCCGTGACAGCCGGCACAGGTGTTGGCCATCATCTCCGCCGACGGCTCGGCGTTGACTTGGCTGGCCCCCGCGAGGGCCATCGCGCCTGCCAGGACGCTCATCATTGTCTTTTTATTACCCATATCTCCTTCCCCTCTGGTTGCAGCAAAGGTTGGTTTGTGTCGATCCGACACAAGGTTCTCAGTGTGGCCGAAGCCCAACCACGAAACTTTGTGCCAGATCAAGTGCCGATTCGGGCCGCGTCCGTGGACGCAACTGCCCGCACGGCGTCGTCGCTCACCCCAAGGTGGTGGTCCTCGACAAACTTGCCCGCGAGGCGCAGCGTCTTCGATTCGCCGGTCCGGACGTTGCTCGGCGGGTGCAGGTTCATCCTGACCGCGGCGCAGGTCGTGGAATCCACCATGACGACGGTGATCGCGCCGACGTCCAGGTCGGTCACCGGGCGCGCCGGCGCCACATGCGACTGGGTCGGCACGATGCCGTGTTCGTCGTGCCGCGGGGTTTTGTCGTCGTTGTCGAGGCTATGAGACGCCGGTCGCAGAGGAAACTCTAACGCCTCGGGGTCGTTATGCAAGGGTCGAGTTCAATATAAGTTTCTCATTGAACTCTAAAATTCTTCGACGTGCCCGCCGCGTGCGGGGGGCAGCCAGCAGACGGTCAGTCGCCGCCCAGCCTTCTCAAAATCCGGTGGACGCCTTAAGGTGGGGCTCCCACCGCAACGTGACAGAGGCGACGGCATGCGTGTTTCGCGAGCGCTCAGGTGCTGCGGGGCTGTGTTCGGGCTGGCGATCCTGGCTCTGGTTCCCGCCGCCCGGGCGGTCGACAAGGCGGCGGTGCAAGAGAAGTGGCGCACGCCCTTCGACCTCTACCTCGACCCCCGGGAGGCCTTCGACATGAAGTCGGGTGATCCCGAGGGCGTGCTGTTCGTCGACGTGCGCAGCCGCGCGGAACTGCAGTTCGTCGGCTATCCTGGCATCATCGACGCCAACATTCCGATTTTTCTCTACGAAGGCTACGAGTGGAAGCAGCAACCGGACGGGGCGCACGGGCGCTTCGCCAAGCACTTCAACACGGGCTTCGTCGCCGCCGTCGACCGGTTGATAGCGGTCAGAGGCAAAGATCGGTCGACGCCGATCATCGTCATGTGCCAGTCGGGCAGTCGCGCGCCGATCGCCGCCCGGGAACTGCACGACGCCGGGTATCGCGAGGTGTATACCCAGTATCAGGGCTTCGAGGGCATCAAGGCGAAGCAGGGACCGCACCAGGGCAAACGCATGGTCAACGGCTGGAAGCTGGCCGGTCTGCCCTGGATCTACCGGCTGGAGACGGCCAAGATGTACTTCAATTTCGCGCCGGGCGAGGACCGGGCGCCACAATGACAACAACCCGAGGAGGCAAGTTCAGATGAACCGACTAATCGCAATTCCCGTCCTTTGCCTGTTGTTCGGCCTGCTGGCGCCCACGCTGGTGTCGGCGGACGGCTCGGCCGGCATGCCGCAGATGCTGGTGGAGGTGCCGAG
>JARRQB010000247.1:0-5994 GCA_037382265.1 Gammaproteobacteria bacterium
GTTCAACGCGAAGTTCTGCTGGCGGTTGCGGGCCATGATGCCCCAGACCGAGTGTTTTTGCGGGCGGAAGTCGTACGCCAGCTCGATGACCGCGTCGGCGCCCTCCTTGCGACGCACCACCGCCTCCAACGGGGTCGGCCCGTCGATGTACAGGCACTGGTTGGGGTACCAGGCCTCGGTATCCGGTCCCGAGACCCGATAAAAGGTCCGGCCCTCCTCCTGCCAGGAGTCCACGTGCTTGCTGTGTCTGTCCCAGAAGTCGTCCGGCAGCCCCTGCTCGCCGCTGTACAACAGGCTGACGTCGTCGAGCACCTGGTCATTGTGGTAGTCCTCGGCGCGGATGCCGACGACGGCGGCCTTGATGCGCAGATTGATGTCCTTGGAGACCAGGGTGACGTCCTGGGCCGGATGCATGTCCTGCAGCGCCAGCGCGGTCCCGAGAATGTTGTTGTCCGGCGTGTTGCCGGGCAGGGTGTCGGGGATGGGGCTCGGCATGTGGTGCAACTGGAAGAACAGCCGCCCGCACTCGCCCTGTTCGGCGACCTTCGCCGTGCAGGGCAGCGGCAGGCCCTGGTCGATCTGCTCCTTGCTGGCGTCGGCCATCAGGTCGTCGAGGAAGCGACTGACCTGGCGGACGTTGCGGGCCACCTCGGACATGCCCTTCTTGCCCCGGTCGAGTTCCTCGAGCACGATCATCGGCAGGTAGATGTCGTGTTCGGCGAAGCGGAAGATCGCGGTCGGGTCGTGCATCAACACGTTGGTGTCCAGCACGAACAGACGCTTGCCGGCATACTTGCGCGTGATCATGGCGCCCTCCTGGGCTGGGAAACGGCGATGGCGGGGGTCAGGCGCCCTGGTTGAGCGTCTTGACCGCTTCCAGGACCTCCTCGACATGGCCGTCGACCTTCACGCCGCGCCACTCGCGGCGCAGCACGCCGTCGGCGTCGATCAGGAAGGTGCTGCGTTCGATGCCGTGCACCTGCCTGCCGTACATGTTTTTCGCCTTGATGACGTCGAAGGCCCGGCACAGGGCCTCGTCCTTGTCGCTGACCAGGTCGAACGGGAACCCCTGCTTCGTCTTGAAGTTCTCCTGCGCTTTCAGACCGTCGCGGGAGGCGCCGAGGACCACCGCCGACTGGCGCCGGAAGCGGGCGATGGCCGCCTTGAAGTCGAGCCCTTCCCGGGTGCAGCCGGGCGTGCTGGCCTTGGGGTAGAAGTAGAGGACGAGGGGCTTACCCTGGTAGTCGGAGAGTCTGGCGGCGCGATCGCCGGTCAGGTGGAGTTCGATGTCGGGGACGGGTTTGCCCACCTCGAGTTGCGCCATGGGTTTGCTTCCGGGGGGTGTTGAACGGGACGTTTCAGCCCTTGATGGGCTCCAGCACGGCGTCGAGGTTCATGGCGTCGCAGAAATCCATGAACTCGTCGCGCAGCGCCGCGATGTGAATGTTCGCGGGGATGCCCACGCTCATGTGCACGGAAAACATCGGCGTGCCGGTGTGCGCGGCGGCATAGCTCGCGGTGGTCATGTCTTCGATGTTGATACCGCGCTGCGAGAAGAAGCTGGCCAGGTTGTACACGATGCCGGGGTGGTCCAGGGACACGACGTCGACGGCATAGGGCAGCAGATTGGCCTCGGCGCGGCGTTCCTCGGTGCGCCTGGTCGATATCGTCAGCTCCAGCCGGGCCTCCAGCTCCTCGACCTGATCCTCGAGCCGCGCCAGCTTGTTCCAGGGCCCTTCGACCAGCAGCAGGATCGCGAATTCCCCTCCCAGCACGGTCATACGGCTGTCGGCGATGCTGCAGTCGAGTTCGTAGATGACCTTAGAGAGTTGATCGACGATACCCGGGCGGTCCTTGCCCAAAGTGACATCACCAGGTAGTTGTTCTTCGTCGGCATGGGATGGCGGCGCCTTGGTAGCGGAACGATCCGGATGGATCGTCAGTGTAATGCGGCCTGTCCCGCTTGTCAGGCCGATTCGAGGTCGACCCCGCGCAGTGCCGCGGCCGCCGCCTCCGGGCTGACGGTGCTGACGAACAAGCCGGAGCCGAGCTCGAAGCCGGTGGGAATGCTGGTCCGGGGGCAGATCTCGAGATGCCAGTGATAGCTGTGCCCGCAGTTGTCGTATTCGTCGCCATGCGGCAGCGAGTGCAGGAAGAAGTTGTACTGCACGCCGCCGACGACCTGCTCGAGCCGCGCCATGGTGCGCTGGAGGACGCGGGCAAAGTCGACGAGGTCTTCGCGCGTCGCCAGGGAGAAGTCCGCCTGGTGGCGCAGCGGCAGGACGTGAATCTCCCACTCGAAGCGGCTGGCGAAGGGCTTGATGGCAACGAACCGCTCGCTGCGCTCGATGATGTACTGCCCGACCTCTATCTTGCGCCGGATGGCGCCCGACTGGCGGTCGTAGAGGGTCGCCTCGAAGGTCAGTGCCTCGTCGATCAGCGAGCAGAAGATGCACTGGCCGAGCTTGCGGTAATGCTCGCGGGAGTGGTGCACCTCGTTCTGGACGTTCTCGGGTACCACCGGGGTGGCGATGATCTGGCTGTGGGTGTGCGCGATGCTGGCCCCGGCGGCCGCTCCGAAGTTCTTGAAAACCAGAACATATTTGAGCCTTTGATCGGACGCGTAGAGCTCGCGCATGCGCTGTTGACAGACCGAGAACAGGTTGGCCAGGTGCTCGCGTGACATCTGGTGCAGGCCGATGCCGTGGTTCGGGTTGTCGATCACCACCTCGTGGCGCCCGTAACCGTCGATCACCTGCTGCAGGCCGAAGGCGATGTTGCTGGTGGCGCGTTCGTCGCCGAGCACCGGGTAGAGATTGGGGACGATGCGGATGTCCCAGTCGCTCTCGTCCGGGTACGCCTTGATGGTCGGCGGCGTACGGTCTTCGTTGCCGCGACAGAACGGGCAGGTCTCCACCCGGTCGCGGGCGTCGCGTTCGGCCTTTTCCTCGGCTTTTTTCGGTCGCATCCCCCGGGCGGTGGCGACCAGCACCGACTCGGTCGGCACGATGGGGTTTATGCGGATCTCGCGGACGCTGTCGGCATCACTGCTCATGGCATGTTCCTCAGAATTTGACGTATCGCCGTGGCCTGGGACGGGTGTTCTACGCAAAGGCCCGCGCCCCGGACAACCTGACACTTTCGATGGGGGTATCAATCCGCGCGGCTGACGGGGCGTTCCTTGTCAGCAAAAAAAGCGCCAAGTGACGCCCATGCACGAAGACGGCAGCGTCGACGAAGCCGCCCTGCGCGCGCTGGTCGACTGGCACGTCGAACAGGGGACCGACGGCATCGTTGCGGTGGGTACGACCGGTGAATCGGCGACGCTGGACGCCGAGGAACACTGCCGGGCCATGCGCCAGACCGTCGTCTACGCGGCAGGGCGCATCCCCGTGATCGGGGGCACGGGCGCCAACTCGACCAGCGAGGCCGTCGAGTTGACCGAGTGTGCCAAGGCGGCCGGGGTGGATGCCTGCCTGTTGGTCACGCCCTACTACAACAAGCCGACGCAGCAGGGCCTGTACCTGCACCACAAGGCCATCGCCGAGGCGGTCGACATCCCTCAGATCCTCTACAATGTGCCGGGCCGCACGGCCTGCGACATGCAGCCGGAGACGGTCGGGCGCCTGGCCGAAGTGCCCAACATCGTCGGCATCAAGGAGGCAAGCGGCGATCTTTCGCGCGTGCGGCGGATTCGCGAATTGACCTCGCCGGCGTTCGACATCCTGAGCGGCGACGACATCACCGCCCTCGAATCGATCATGCTGGGGGGACAGGGCGTCATCTCGGTGACGGCCAACGTCGCTCCGGCCGCCATGAGCCGGATGTGCGCCGCCGCGCTGGCGGGTCGTTTCGACGAGGCGCGGGAGATCGACCGCGCGCTACGCGCGCTGCACCTCGACCTGTTCGTCGAGTCGAACCCCATCCCGGTGAAATGGGCCGTGGCGGAACTCGGCCTGATGGGCCGCGGCATCCGGTTGCCGCTGACCTGGCTGAGCGACGGCGCCCACGACCGGGTCAGACAGGCCATGCGCCAAGCCGGCGTCCTTTGACACGCTGCCGCGGGCGATTCGTGGCCAACCTGCTACCAGGAACGATTCTATGAAGCGCGACACCCTCCGGCTCGCACTGCTCGGCATTCTGGCCCTCGGCCTGGGTGCCTGCACCATCAACACCGGCACCGTGGTGCCCGACGAGTCGGTGGAGTACAAGCGCGAGCGGCAAGCCGAGCGCAATCTGGAGATCCCGCCCGACCTGACCTCGAGGCGACGCGGGCGTGCTGCCCGAGATGGCCGGCGTGTCGGTGCAGCGCGACGGCGACGAGCGCTGGCTGCTCATCCAGCTGCCGCCCGAGCAGGTTTGGCCCAAGGTGGTGGAGTTCTGGCAGCAGAACGGCATCCTCCTGCAGGAACAGAACCCGACCGTCGGCGTCATGCGCACCGCCTGGTTGGAGAACCTGCGCAACATCGGCCACGACATCGTCACCGACACGCTCCGCTCGCTGTTGGGCGGCCTGTACGACCCGGGTACCCGGGACCAGTACCGTGTGCGCCTCGACCGCGGCACGCAGCCCGGGACCACGGAGCTCTATCTCACCCACTTCGGCATGGAAGAACAGTTCGCCACGGGGACCACCGGGGAGGGCGACGTGGCGGTCTGGGTGCCGACCGGCCGGGATCCTGACCTCGAGGCCATCATGCTGCGCCAGATCATGGTGTACCTGGGCGAGTCGCGCGAGCGGGCCGAGCGGTTGCTGGCCGCGGGCGTGGAACGCGGGTCCGAGCGGGCGTCCCTGGTCACCTCCGACCAGGGCAGTTCCCTGTTGGTCGACGAGCCCTTCTCGCGGGCCTGGCGCCTGGTTGGTCTGGCGCTCGACCGCGTGGGCTTCGCCGTCGAGGATCGTGACCGGTCCGCCGGCACCTACTACGTGCGTTACAACGACCCGGCGGCGCAGGCGAAGGAAGAGGGCTGGCTGTCCAAGCTCGCCTTCTGGTCGAGCGACGAGGTCGACACCCAACAGCGCTACCAGGTCAAGGTGAACTCGCGCGGGGCGCAGACCGGGGTGACCGTCCACAACGAGCAGGGACAACGCATCAATACGCCGACGGCGACGCGTATCCTCACCCTGTTGCACGAACAGTTGCGATAGCCGGCTGCGTGGGGTCGCCCGGGTCGACAGGGCGGGGCGCATGGGCCGCGGTCACGCGGCCCGCGCGCGGCGCGCTCGGGGAGCTTTGCTGCCGGTCCGCCGCCCGGTCGCCGATCCTCAGAGCGTGTTCCGTTCCACTCGCGTGATGCTGCGCTTCGCCTCCCTCGGCAGCGGCAGTCGCGGCAACGCGACCCTGATCCAGACGGGCGATGCGCTGGTGCTGGTCGATTGCGGCTTCGCCGCCCGGGAACTGGAGCGGCGCTGCCGCCAGATCGGCATCGAGGCGGGCGACATCGACGCCTTGGTGGTCACGCACGAGCACGGCGATCACCTGCGGGGCGTGGGGGCGGTCGCGCGGCGCTTCCGCATCCCGGTGTGGATGACCCACGGTACCTGGCACGCCGCCGGCGGCATGCAGCTTCCCGAGCTGCGCCTGCTCGACGGCAGCGGCGAGGGTTTCGCCGTCAACGGCCTGTGCGTCGAGGCGTTTCCGGTGCCGCACGACGCCGCCGAGCCGGTCCAGCTGGTGTTGCGCGCGGGCGGTCGCAGCCTCGGGCTGCTCACCGACACCGGCAGCCTTACGCCGCACATCCTCGCCAGCCTGGACGGCGTCGACGCGCTCCTGCTGGAGGCCAACCACGACCCGGAGATGCTCGCTGCCGGGCCCTATCCGCCGGTGTTGCAGGCGCGCGTTGGCGGCGCCTTCGGGCATCTGTCCAATGCGCAGGCGGCTGCCGTGCTCGCAGCTATCGACCACGTACGCCTCGGCCATCTGGTGGTCGGGCACATCAGCGCGAAGAACAACCGGCCGGAGCTGGTGCGGGATGCCCTGGCTGCGGTGGCAC
>JARRQB010000248.1:0-3184 GCA_037382265.1 Gammaproteobacteria bacterium
GTTCGCTCACCGCCCTGACGATCATCGAGACCCAGGCCGGTTACGTTTCGGCCTTCGTGCCTAACAACGTGATCTCGATCACCTACGGGCAGAACTACCTCGATTCCGACCTGTTCAACGCGAACATCCGCCCGGCGATCAACGCCGGTCTGTCGGTGTCGCGTGTCGGCGGCGCGGCGCAGACCAAGATCATCAAGAAGCTCGGTGGCGGCGTGCGCCTGGCGCTGGCCCAGTTCCGCGAATTGGCGGCGTTCTCGCAGTTCGCCTCCGACCTCGACGAGGCCACCCGCAAGCAGCTCGAGAGGGGCCAGCGCGTGACCGAGCTCATGAAGCAGGCGCAATACGCGCCGCTGTCGGTCGCCGAGATGGCTATCTCGCTGTTTGCCGCGAACGAGGGCTTCCTCGACGACGTCGACGTCAACAAGGTGGTCGACTTCGAGGCCGCGCTGCACGCCCACATGCGCGCCAGCTACGCGGACCTGATCGAGCAGGTCAATACGACCGGCGACTGGAACGACGAGATCGAGGCCGCTTTCTTCGGCGTCTTGAAGGACTTCAAAGAAAACGGGAGCTGGTGACCGGCCCCCGACGACCGGCACACCCCACTAGCGAAGCGAGCGGACTATGGCAGGCGCAAAAGAGATCAGGACCAAGATCGCCTCGATCAAGAACACGCGGAAGATCACCAAAGCGATGGAAATGGTGGCCGCGTCGAAAATGCGCAAGGCGCAGGATCGCATGGAGTCCTCCCGGCCGTACGCGGAGAAGATCCGGCAGGTGATCGGCCACCTGGCCAAGGCGCACCCGGAGTACCGGCACGAGTTCATGATCACCCGCGACGTCAAGCGGGTGGGCTACATCATCGTCTCGTCCGACCGGGGCCTGTGCGGCGGCCTGAACAACAACCTGTTCCGCCAACTGGTGCGCGACATCCGCGACCTGCAGACCCAGGGCGTGGCCGTCGAATTCTGCACCATCGGCAACAAGGCGCTGGGCTTCTTCCGGCGGGTCGGCGGTCGGGTGCTGGCCCAGGTGACCCACCTCGGCGACCGTCCCCACCTGGACGACCTGATCGGCACCGTCAAGACCATGCTGGACGCCTACAGCGCGGGCGAGATCGACGAGCTGCAGCTGGTCTACAACAAGGCCCGCCAGGCGGCGATCACCCAGGAGATCTCGGAAATCGTCAGCGGCGCCGCGGCCGTCTAGCTCCCGGATTCGAATTTACGCATCGACAACGCGTCGGTTCACCTCGGCGCAGCAGAGGACACGAACATGAGCATGGGAAAAGTGGTGGAAGTCATCGGTGCCGTGGTGGACGTACAGTTCCCGCGCGGCCAGATGCCGGCGGTTTACGAAGCCCTCAAGATCGAGTCCATCGGCCTGACGCTGGAGGTGCAGCAGCAGCTCGGTGACGGGGTCGTGCGCACCATCGCGATGGGCTCGACCGACGGCCTGCGCCGCGGCGTGGAGGTCGGCAGCACCGGTGCCCCCATCTCGGTGCCGGTCGGTAAGGCGACGCTTGGCCGCATCATGGACGTGCTCGGCCAGCCGGTCGACGACGCCGGCCCGGTGGCCACCGAGGAGCGCATGCCGATCCACCGTTCGGCGCCCAAGCTCGAGGATCAAGCCGCCACCACCGAGATCCTCGAGACCGGGATCAAGGTCATCGACCTGATCATGCCCATCTCCAAGGGGGGCAAGGTCGGCCTGTTCGGCGGCGCCGGCGTGGGCAAGACCGTCACCCTGATGGAGCTCATCCGCAATATTGCCGTGGAGCACTCCGGCTACTCGGTGTTCGCCGGCGTCGGCGAACGCACGCGCGAGGGCAACGACTTCTACCACGAGATGACCGAGGGCGGCGTGCTGGACAAGGTCGCCCTGGTCTACGGCCAGATGAACGAGCCGCCCGGCAACCGCCTGCGCGTCGCGTTGACCGGCCTGACCATGGCGGAATACTTTCGCGACGAAGGCCGCGACGTCCTGATGTTCGTCGACAACATCTATCGCTACACCCTGGCGGGCACCGAGGTGTCGGCGCTGCTCGGCCGCATGCCTTCGGCGGTGGGTTACCAGCCGACGCTGGCCGAGGAAATGGGCGTGCTGCAGGAGCGCATCACCTCGACCAAGTCCGGGTCCATCACCTCGTTCCAGGCCGTGTACGTGCCGGCGGACGACCTCACCGACCCGTCCCCCGCCACCACTTTCGCGCACCTGGACGCCACCCTGGTGTTGTCGCGCCAGATCGCGGAACTCGGCATCTACCCCGCCGTGGACCCGCTGGACTCGACATCGCGTATCCTCGACCCGCACATCGTGGGCCAGGAGCACTACGACGTCGCGCGCGGCGTGCAGGGCGTGCTGCAGCGCTACAAGGAGCTCAAGGACATCATCGCCATCCTCGGCATGGACGAACTGTCCGAAGAGGACAAGCGCACCGTGGCGCGGGCCCGCAAGATCCAGCGTTTCCTGTCGCAGCCGTTCTTCGTGGCGGAAACCTTTACCGGCGCCGAGGGCAAGTATGTTTCCCTGAAGGATAACATTGCCGCCTTCAAGGGTATCATCAACGGTGACTACGATGATCTGCCCGAGCAGGCGTTCTACATGGTTGGGACTATCGATGAGGCTGTCGAAAAAGCCAAATCGCTGTAAGCTGAGTTGAGGTCTTTGATCCTATGTCCATGACCATCCACATTCATATCGTCAGCGCGGAAACCGAGATTTTCTCCGGCACCGCCAATATGGTGTTCGCGCCGGCGGAGATGGGTGAAGTCGGCATCGCTCCGCGTCATACACCGTTACTCACGCGATTGAAGCCGGGCGAAGTCCGCGTCCAGATGGAGGGCCAGGACGAGCAATTCTTCTACGTTTCCGGCGGTATGCTTGAAATTCAGCCGCACGTAGTGACGGTTCTAGCTGACACAGCCCTGCGTGCCGTGGACCTTGATGAAGCGGCGGCTATGAAAGCCAAGGAACGCGCAGAAAGGGCTATGGTCGACCGCAAGAGTGATTTCGACTACGCCAAGGCGCAGGCCGAACTTGCCGAGGCCGTCGCCCAGCTGCGAACCATCAAGAATATCCGTCAGAAGGCCGGGCGCTCGTAATACTTGCGTATCTTGATTATCGGGTGATGTCTTCACTCCCTTGGCGCCGACTCCGCCTGCTGTGATACATTGACGTCATG
>JARRQB010000249.1:0-5890 GCA_037382265.1 Gammaproteobacteria bacterium
TGCCCTTGACCCAAGGGGTTCCAGTACCTAATATTCCCTCTCAGTGGGGAGAAGTGGGGGAATAGGGGGATTCTTCCCTATTATTGCGTTCCGGTGTTTTTCCAAGGCAACAACACGGTGAATCTGGACGCCAAAGGGCGTCTGGCCGTGCCCGTCAAGCACCGCGAGCGCCTGGCCGAGTCCTCGGGCTCGCGTGTCGTGGTCACCATCAACCCCCGTGCCCGCTGTCTGTGGCTGTTCGCCGAAAACGACTGGGAAGGCATGGCCCTGGCGCTGGGGCGGATGACCAGTCTCGACCGCACCAAGCGTGCGCTGCAGCAGCTGCTGCTCGGCCACGCCGCCGATGCCGAACTCGATGCGCAAGGCCGAATCCTGCTGCCCGCCGACCTGCGCGCCTACGCCGGGCTGAACAAGCGCGTGACCCTGGTCGGGCTGGGCAGCAAATGCGAACTCTGGGATGCCGACGCTTGGACGCACAACTTCGACGACCTGGTCGACCAGGCCAACACCACCGATTCCCACCTCTCCGTCCAGCTCGACGAGATGGACGGCATGGAAGACATGCCTCTATGAACGAGGGCGTCCCGACACATCGGCCCGTGCTGCTCGACGCAGCGCTGGCCGCGTTGGCCGTGCGCCCGGCCGGCTGCTACGTCGACGGTACCTTCGGCCGCGGCGGCCACGCCGCCGCCATCCTGTCTCTGCTCGGGCCGAACGGCCGGCTGCTCGCGATCGACAAGGACCCGGCCGCCGTCGCCGCGGCGCGCGCCCGTTTTGGCGCCGACCCGCGCTTCGGCATCGTCCACGCCAGCTTCGCCGAACTGGCCGAACTGGCGGCGCGCGAGGGTCTGGTGGGCGCGATCGACGGCCTGCTGCTCGACCTGGGGGTCTCCTCGCCGCAGCTCGACGACCCCGGGCGCGGCTTCAGCTTCCAGGCCGACGGCCCGCTCGACATGCGCATGGACACCAGTCGCGGCCGCAGCGCGGCGGACTGGTTGGCCGAGGCCGACGAGGCCGAGATCGCCGGCGTGCTGCGCGACCTCGGCGAGGAGCGTTTCGCCCGGCGCATCGCCCGGGCACTGGTCGAGCAGCGCGCCGCCCGGCCGCTGCGCCGCACCCTGGAGTTGGCCGCGCTGATCGAGCGTGCCAGTCCGACCCGCGAGCGCCACAAGCACCCGGCGACCCGGACCTTTCAGGCCATCCGCATCTTCGTCAACCGCGAGCTGGACGACCTGCGCCAGTGCCTGGGTCAGGCGCTCGAGGTGTTGGCGGTGGGCGCCCGGCTGGTGGTCATCAGCTTTCACTCGCTCGAGGACCGCATCGTCAAGCGCTTCTTCCGCGAGGCCGCGCAGGGCCGCCAGCTGCCCAAGGGCCTGCCGGTGACCGGCGGCCCGGTCGGCGCCCGCCTGCGGCTGGTCGGCAAGGCGGTGCGCGCCGACGAGCGCGAGGTGGCCGCGAACCCGCGGGCGCGCAGCGCCATCATGCGGGTGGCGGAGGTGCTGGCGTGAGCCGCGGCGGGCTGTACGGTCTCGCGGCCCTGTTCGTGGCGGTCCTGGCGTCGGCCGTGGGCGTGGTGCACGCCAAGTACGAGTCGCGCCGGCTGTTCGTCGAACTGCAGGGGCTGCGCGAGGCGCGCGACCTGACCGACATCGAATGGGGCCGGCTGCAGCTGGAATTGGGGACCTGGGGTACCCACGCCAGGGTCGAGAAGATGGCGCGCGCGCGCCTGGGCATGCGCCAGCCGCAGCCCGGCGACGTCGTCGTGATCAGGCGCCAACCGTGAGCGGCAAGCGCGACAAGCGCGTCAAGCGCCTGCAGCGCGCCGAGCGGGCCCGCCCGAGCTACGCCGGGCGCCGCCGCAGCGTGCTGGCGCTGTTCGCGCTGTGCACGGTCGCGTTGGTCTGGCGCGCCGTCGATCAGCAGATCCTCGAGAAGGACTTCCTGCAGTCGGAGGGCGCCGACCGCTACCTCGACGTGGTCGAGGTGCCGGCCGACCGCGGCCTGATCACCGACCGCCACGGCGCGGTGCTCGCGGTCAGCACCCCGGTCGACTCGCTCGGTGCCGACCCGCGGGTGTTCCGGCCCGACTCGCGCACCCTGGCGGCGCTCGCCCGCATCCTCGAACTGGACCCCGACGACCTGCGCCGGCGCCTGGCCGACAACAGCCACCGCCGCTTCGTGTTCCTGCAGCGCAAGCTGACCCCGGCGCAGGCCGAGGAAGTCCACGCGCTGGTCGCGGCCGAGGACGTCGCCGGCCTGCGGCTGGAGCGGGAGTACCGGCGCTACTACCCGGCGGGCGAGGTGTTCGCGCACGTCATCGGCTACACCGGGGCGGACGACCAGGGCCAGGAGGGCCTGGAACTGAGCTTCGACCCCGAGCTGGCCGGCGTGCCCGGCGCCAAGCGCGTGCTGCGCGACGGCCGCCGCCAGGTGATCGCCGACGTCGAGAGCATCCGCCTGCCGCGCGCCGGCAAGAACCTGGCGCTCAGCATCGACCGCCGGCTGCAGTACGTCGCCTACCGGGAGTTGAAGGCGGCGGTGCGCAAGCACCGGGCGCGGGCCGGCTCGGCGGTGCTGCTGGACGTGCGCACCGGCGAGGTGCTGGCGATGGTCAATCAGCCCTCCTTCAATCCCAACGGCAGCCGCCGCAACCTGCGCGGCAAGCGCCGCAACCGGGCGGTGACCGACGTGTTCGAGCCGGGCTCGACCATGAAGCCCTTCGCGGTGGCCGTCGGCCTGGACCTCGGCGCCTACCAACCGAGCGCTCGCATCGACACCTCGCCGGGCTATTTCTACGTGGGCCGCAACCGGGTGCGCGACCACCGGGACCTGGGCGAGATCGACCTCACCACCGTACTGGTCAAATCGAGCAACGTTGGGGTGGGCAAGATCGCGCTCGATCTGCCCAAGGAGGCGCCACGCTGGCCTTCGGCTATGGCATCTCGGTCACCACCCTGCAGCTGGCCCAGGCCTACCAGACGCTCGCCGCCGACGGCGAACGCCGGCCGATCAGCCTCCTGCGCAGCGCCGGGCCGGAGCGCGGGGAACAGGTGTTCAAGCCGGCGACGGCGCGCGCCGTCCGCGGCATGCTCGAGGGCGTGGTCTCGCTGGACGGCACCGCCCCCGAGGCGGCAGTGCCCGGCTACCGGGTCGCGGGCAAGACCGGCACCGTGAAAAAGATCGGTGCCGAGGGCTACAGCGACGACCGTTATCTCTCGCTGTTCGCCGGCATGGCACCGGCAAGCGCGCCGCGCCTGGTGTTCGTGGTCATGCTCGACGAGCCGCAGGGCGACGCCTACTACGGCGGCGACGTCGCCGCGCCGGTGTTCGCGCGCGTCATGGGCGAGGCCCTGCGCATCCTCAACGTGCCGCCGGACGCGCTGCCTGCGGGCGCGGCCCGCCTGGCCCACGCCGGAGCCGCACAATGATGCCCGCGCCGCGCGACCAGGCCCTGCCGCGGCTCGACCGGCTCCTCGCCGGCCTGGCCGAGGTCGCCGCCTGTCCGCCGCTCGCGGTCGCCGGTCTGACCCTCGACAGCCGGGCGGTGGAGCCCGGTTGGCTCTTTCTGGCGCTCGCCGGCGCGCGCCGCCACGGCATGGCGTTTGCCGGGCAGGCCGCCCGGCGCGGCGCCGCGGCGATCCTGGCCGAACCCGCCGCGGACTGGCCGGCCGCGCGGCTGCACGCGGCCGCCGCCGAGCTGGGCATTCCCGTGCTCCCGCTGGCCGGCCTGGCGGCGCGGGCCTCGACCCTGGCGGCGCGCTTTTTCGGCGAGCCGGGGGCGCGGCTGCGCATCGTCGGCGTCACCGGCACCAACGGCAAGACCAGCGTGAGCCAGCTGCTCGCCCAGGCGCTGTCGCATGACGGCCGCTGCGGCGTGTTGGGTACTTTGGGCTACGGCTTCCCCGGCAGCCTCGCCCCGGCGAGCCACACCACGCCCGATCCGGTGAGCCTGCAGCGCTGGCTGGCCGAGCTGCGCGACGCCGGCGCCGCCGCGGTCGCCATGGAGGTCTCCTCGCACGCGCTGCACCAGCAGCGCGTGGCCGCCGTGCCCTTCGACACCGCGGTGTTCACCAACCTCACGCGCGACCACCTCGACTACCACGGCACGCTCGAGGCCTACGGCGAGACCAAGGCCGAGTTGTTCCGCCGCCCCGGGCTGCGGCGCGCGGTGATCAACGCCGACGACCCCTTCGGCCGGCGCCTGCTCGGCGAACTGCACGGCGGCCCGCTGACGCTGGCCTGCGGCGAGCGCGCGGCGGCGGACGCGGCCGACCGCTGGCTGACCGTCGGCGCCGTCGACGCGCGCCGCGACGGCCTGCGCGTGCGCTACGCCTCGAGCTGGGGCGAGGGCGTCATCGAGGCGCCGCTGCTCGGGCGCTTCAACGCCGAGAACCTGGCCCTGGTGCTCGGCGTGCTGCTGGCCTGGGGCGTGGCGCCCGCCGAGGCCGCCGCCCGCCTCGCCCGCCTGGCCCCGGTGCCCGGGCGCATGGAGGCGATCGAGGGCGGCGCCGACCAACCGCTGGCGGTGGTCGACTACGCGCACACGCCTGACGCCCTGGCCAAGGTGCTCGCCAGTCTGCGGGACCACGTCGCGGGCGACCTGATTTGCGTGTTCGGCTGCGGCGGCGAGCGCGACCGCGGCAAGCGCCCGCTGATGGGCGAGGTGGCCGAGCGCCTGGCCGACCGCGTGGTGCTGACCGACGACAACCCGCGCGGCGAGGACGGCGCGGCCATCGTCGCCGAGATCCTGGCCGGCTGCCGCGCCCCCAATCGCATCACCGTGCTGCGCAACCGCGCGCAGGCCATCCGCAGCGCCCTGCGCGGGGCCGGCGGCCGTGACCTGGTGCTGATCGCCGGCAAGGGCCACGAGGACTACCAGCTGGTGGGCGAGCTGCGGCTGCCGTTCAGCGACGCCGCCGAGGTGCGCGCCGCGTTGCTGGAGGCGCGCGCGTGATCGCCTTCCCGCTCTCCGAACTCGCCGGCCTGCTCGACGGCCGCCGCCACGGCGCCGACGTGTCGGTCGCCGCGGTCAGCAGCGACACCCGCAGCCTGGCCGCGGGCGAGCTGTTCGTCGCCCTCAGCGGACCGCACTTCGACGGCCACGACTACCTGGCGATGGCGGCCGAGCGCGGTGCCTGCGCCGCCCTGGTATCGCGCCCCGCGGCTGCTACCCTGCCGCTGCTCGAGGTCGCCGACACCCGCCTGGCGCTCGGCCGCCTGGCGCGGGCCTGGCGCGCGCGGTCCGCGGCCCGGGTCGTCGGCATCACCGGCAGCAACGGCAAGACCACGGTCAAGGAAATGATCGCCAGCATCCTCCGGCAGGCCGGCAGGGTGCTCGCCACCCGCGGCAACTACAACAACGAGCTGGGTCTGCCGCTGACCATCTTCCAGCTGGAAAAATCGCACGATTACGCGGTGCTCGAAATGGGCGCCAGCAAACGCGGCGATATCGCCTACCTGGCCGGTATCGCGCGTCCCGAGGTCGGCGTCATCATCAATGTAGGCCCCGCCCACCTGGAGGGTTTCAAGAGCTTGCAAGGCGTCGCCCTCGGCAAGGGCGAAATGTATGCCGCGTTGCCGCCGGGCGGTACGGCCATCATCAACGCCGCCGAGCCATGGGTCGATACGTGGCTTGAAATCAACAAGGCGGAACGGGTGATCTATTTCAACGGCGACGGTGACAACCATGTCCGTGCAATCCAGGTTGAAGACGGGGTTGCGGTAGAAACAGCGCAGGGAAGGTTTTCGTTGGCGCTGCCCTTGCCCGGGCAGCATAACCTTTCCAACGCGCTGGCCGCGACCGCCGTCTGCCTGGCCCTCGACATACCGCTCGGGCTCATCAAGTCGGGTCTGGAGGCCGTGCAGCCGGTCCCGGGCCGCCTCAGCCTGA
>JARRQB010000250.1:0-3163 GCA_037382265.1 Gammaproteobacteria bacterium
ACCGGAGGTCGGGCGGTACCCTCCCCGCCGGAACCAAGCCCCGGCATGACCCCGGGCCAGGCCGGACACAGCCCGACGGCCATTCCGAGGTCAGCCATAAACGGGAAACTTCGCACAGATCTCGAGCACCTTCGCCTTGACCTGCTCGATGACCGCGGTGTCACCGCGCCCGTCAATGACGTCGCACATCCAGCCGGCGAGCTCGCGCGACTCGGCCTCGCCGAAGCCGCGGGTGGTCATCGCAGGGGTGCCGATGCGAATGCCCGAGGTGACGAAGGGCGACTGCGGATCGTTCGGCACCGCATTCTTGTTGACCGTGATGTTGGCGGCGCCCAGCCAGGCGTCCACTTCTTTGCCAGTGAGCCCGGCCTGGATGAAGCTGACCAGAAACAGGTGATCGTCGGTGCCGCCCGAGACCACGTCGTAGCCGCGTTCGATGAACACCCGGGCCATGACTCGGGCGTTGCCGACGACCTGCTCCTGGTAGGTTCTGAAGGCGGGCTCCATCGCCTCCTTGAAGGCCACCGCCTTGGCGGCGATCACGTGCATCAACGGCCCGCCCTGGGTGCCCGGAAAGACCAGCGAGTTGAGCTTCTTTTCGATCTCCGGATTGGCCTTGGCGAGAATGATACCGCCGCGCGGCCCGCGCAGCGTCTTGTGGGTGGTCGAGGTGGTGACATCAGCGATCTGCACCGGACTCGGGTAGACCCCCGCCGCGACCAGACCGGCGACGTGCGCCATGTCCACGAGCAGGTAGGCGCCGACCGTATCGGCGATGTCCCGAAAGCGCTGCCAGTCGACCACGCGCGAGTAGGCCGAGAAACCCCCGATAATCATCTTCGGCCGGTGCTCGCGGGCCAGCGCCTCGACCTGGTCGTAATCGATCTCGCCCGTTTCTGCCTTCAGGCCGTACTGCACCGCGTGGTAGATCTTGCCCGAGAAGTTGGGCTTGGCGCCGTGGGTGAGGTGGCCGCCGTCAGCCAGGCTCATGCCGAGCACGGTGTCGCCGGGCTGGCACAACGCCATGAACACCGCGGCGTTGGCCTGCGAGCCCGAGTGAGGCTGAACGTTGGCGTAGTCGGCGCCGAACAGCTTTTTGGCACGGTCGATCGCCAGCTGTTCGGCGACGTCGACATACTCACAACCGCCGTAATAGCGCTTGCCCGGGTAACCCTCGGCATACTTGTTCGTCAGCACCGAGCCCTGCGCCTGCATCACGCGCGGGCTGGCGTAGTTCTCCGAGGCGATCAGTTCGATGTGTTCTTCCTGGCGCCGCTCTTCGGCCTGGATCGCGGCCCACAGTTCGTCATCGTAGCCGGCAATCTGCATGATCTTGTCGAACATCGAGGGCCTCTCACCTGGTAAAGCCGCTAGTTTACCGCCGCCCGGAATCCTGTGCAGCGCGACCGCTGGCGCCCACAAAAAACCCCGCCTCTGGGGCGGGGTTTCAAAACGGCCGGACGTTGTCTCCAGGTTACTGGGCGACGACGTTCACCGCCTTTGGGCCACGATCGCCCTTTTCGATGTCGAAGGTCACCTTTTGACCCTCGGACAGGCTCCGGAAGCCGCCGCCCTGGATGGCGCTGAAATGAACGAACACATCGTCACCGCCGTCTTCCTGGGCAATAAACCCGAAGCCTTTAGAATCGTTAAACCACTTTACCGTACCTGCTGGCATTAGCAGACCCTCTCAAAAATCAACCAAACGTAGAATGTGAAGCTAGCAGGCGTGGAAATGGGACGGGTGAAACTCATGCGAGGAACCAACCGGTGCAACCATCGCCGCAGACTGCAGCAGTTGGGACTCTACCCGCACTTGAGGGAAATTTCACCTTATTTTTTTGTGATCCTCCGGGACCCGGGTACGATGGCCCGGCCCGTCTGAGCCGAGCACCCGTAATGCAAGTCGTCGTCATCCCCGTCACCCCGTATCAGCAGAACTGCTCACTGCTGCGCTGCCCGGTCTCCGGCGAGGCAGCCGTGATCGATCCCGGTGGCGACATCCAGCGCATCCTCGAGGCGGCCGCGCGCGCCGATGCGCGCATCTCCAAGATCCTGCTGACCCACGGCCACTTCGACCACGCCGGCGCTGCCGCCGAACTCGCCGAACAGCTGGGCGTAGCCATCGAAGGGCCCCATCGCGACGACCTGTTCCTGCTGCAGTCGCTGCCGGAATGGTGTAGCCAGGTGGGATTTCCCCCTTGCCGCGCCGTCGCACCGGACCGCTGGCTCGGCGACGGCGACGAGGTGAGCTTCGGCGAGGAGCACCTGGAGGTCCTGCACTGCCCGGGCCACACTCCCGGCCACGTCGTGTTCTTTCACCGGCCCGACCGCCTGGCCATCGTCGGCGACGTCCTGTTCCGGGGCTCGATCGGGCGCACCGACTTTCCTCGGGGCGACCACGCGGCGCTGCTGGCTTCGATCCGCCACAAACTCTGGCCCCTCGGCGACGACGTGACCTTTCTGCCCGGCCACGGACCGGGCTCGACCTTCGGTGCCGAACGCCGCAGCAACCCCTTCGTCCGCAACCTCCAGCCCAGCTAACGGGATCCCCGATGGCCGACCACCGCCTGCGCATTGCCCTCTACGCTCTGATCGTGTTCCTTTCCTCGGCTCTGGTGTTGGTGCTGGAAATCGTCGCGGCAAGGTTGATCGCGCCCTTCGTCGGGGTGTCGCTGTATTCCTGGACCGCGATCATCGGCGTGGTGCTGGCCGGGCTATCGCTCGGCAACTGGCTTGGCGGGGTGTGGGCCGACCGGGGTGCCGGCGCACCCGCAGCCGGCCTGGCCCTGGTGCTGGCGGGTCTGAGCGCCTTCGCCATCCTGTTGGTGCTGCCGCGCGTCTCGGTCGCCCTGCAGGCGAGCGATCTGAGCCTCGCGACCATGAGCGTGGCGCTCTCCGGCACCCTGTTCTTCGCGCCGGCCGCCCTGCTGGGGATCGTCACGCCGCTGTTGACCACCCTGGCGCTGCAGCACTCGCGGCGCACCGGCCACGTCGTCGGGCTGATGCACGCGCTGGCGGCGCTGGGCAGCATCGTCGGCACCTTCGTCACCGGCTTCTGGCTGATCCAGTGGATCGGCAGCCGGAACGTGGTGCTCGCAACGGGGATGCTGCTGATCCTGCTCGCACTGCCCCTGTTCCGGCGCGGCAGCCAAGCCGCCAC
>JARRQB010000251.1:0-4243 GCA_037382265.1 Gammaproteobacteria bacterium
GTCGTTGTCTTGGTCATCGGGTCAAGCATGTCACAGCGGGCCGGGGGAACGGAACGCGGTGCCCGAAGGCCGGTTTCCGGACCTCAGGCCTCGTCTTCCGCCCCGGGTGGTGCCTCCAGGGCCGTCGACATGCGCGCCAGTCCGACCGCGGCCAGGGCCAGCACCCCGCCCAGCACCGCCAGCAGGGCCTGCCAGCCGAGCAGGCGATACGCCGCCGGCGCGACCCAGGAGCCGATCGCGCCGCCGAGGTAGTAGCTGGCGATGTACAGGCCGTTGACCACTCCCTGGTGATCGGCGGCGCGTTGGTTGACCTGGCCGGAGAGTCGGCCGTGCAGCAGGAACATGCCGCCGCAGAAGCTGTACATGCCGAGGTAGATCGCCGCCGGGGCGGGCACCAGGAAGCTCGCCAGGCCCAGGGCGTAGAGCGCCGTGCCGGCGGCGAGCAGGCGCGACTCGCGCCCGACCCAGGCGCGGATGCGGGCGTTGCCCAGGGTCACGGCGAGGCCGACCAGGTAGCCGCCGTAGGCGAGCCCGATGGCCCCCGGGCCGAGCCGGTCGCTCAGGGCCTGCAGGCGGAACGGCAGCACGTTGAGGAAGCCGGCGAAGACGAAAAAGATGCCGAAGATCGCGGCGTAGGCGGCGGCGAAGCCCGGCGTGCCCAGGACCTCGCGGAACACCTGCAGGCGCAGCCGGCCGAAGTGGCTCTCGCCCGGGATGCCGAGCCGGGCGACCCGCCACAGCGCGAGCAGCATGGCGCCGGCCCAGAAGCCGAACACCGCGCGCCAATCGAGGAACTCCGCCAGCACGCCGCTCAGCGCCCGACCGAGGAAGCCGCCGAAGATGGTCGCGGCGATGTACCAGGCGACCGCCTGGCGCACCTGTGCGCGCGCCGCGGTGCGTGAGACCTGGGTCACCAGGGCGGTGAACAGCGCCGGCAGGCTGAGGCCGGCGACGATGCGCAGTGCGAGCAGCACGCCCCAGTCCTGGCTCAGCGCCATGCCGAGTTGGGCGGCGGCCAGCAGCAGGCCCGCGACCGTGACCATGCGCAGTGCCGGTACGCCTTCGAGGACATAGCCGTAAAACAGCGGGGCCAGGGCCAGCGGCAGCATGGTCGCGGTGATCAGCAGCGAGGCCTCGGCGGCGTGCACGCCGAACACCGCGGCGAGCTCGGGCAGCAGGGGCTGCGGCACGTACAGGCAGCCGAAGCTGGCGACCGTCAGCAGCAACAGGGGCAGGGGTGGTCGGGCGCTCATGAGGTAGCCGTGCAAAAAGACCTTTTACGCCCGTCCGGCGGGTGGGTGAACACCTGCCGGGTTTGCCGGCGCGGCTTGACGCGCATCAAGCACAGGCGGATTCCGGGAGGCCGCGCGGGGCGCCCGCGGTGAAGAATACCCGTTACGGGGATTTACAGAACAGGTGTATTAGCAGAAACTTATATAGTGACGTCAGGGCGACCCGAGGAAGCTCCATGCGCGACAACGTGGCAGACAACGCCGAACTTCGCCGCCGACCGGTGGTCGGGCCGGCCATGCGCCGCCTGCTGGGGGCGGTGTTTTTCCTGTTCGCGCTGCTGGCGGTCAACTCCGCCTACCTCGGCGCGGTCACGCTGCTCGAGCACTACACCGGCGAGGTGCACGAGAACTTCTTCTACCTGACGATGTTCCTCGGCCACTTGGTGCTGGGTCTGGCGCTGATCCTGCCCTTCGTGGTGTTCGGCGTCATGCACCTGCGCCGCGCCCTGCACCGGCGCAACCGCTACGCGGTGCGCGCCGGGCTGGCTCTGTTCGCCACCGGCATCGTCGTGCTGGTGTCCGGGATCGTGCTGACCCGCTTCGGTTTCTTCGAGGTCAACGACCCGACGGTGCGCGGCACGGCCTACTGGCTGCACGTCGCCGCGCCCTTCGTCGCCGTCTGGCTGTTCGTGCTGCACCGGCTCGCCGGCAAGCCGATCCGCTGGCGCGTCGGCCTGGCCTGGTCCGGGGTCGCGGCCGGTTTCGCCGCGCTGATGCTGGGCTGGCACCTGGTCGGGGTCGGCCACGCGCCGGCGCCCGAGCCGGCGTTCGCGACTTCGCTGATGCGCACCCCGGGCGGCGAGTTCATGGCCGAGGCGCCGTTCATGACCGACGCCTTCTGCGCCGAGTGCCACGAGGACATCGCCGCGGGCTGGGAGATGAGCTCGCATCGGCTGAGCTCGTTCAACAACCCCTTCTACAGCTTCAGCGTGCAGGAGACCCGCCGGGTGTCGATGCAGCGCACCGGCACGGTGGAGAAGGCCCAGTTCTGCGGCGGCTGCCACGACATCGTGCCCATGGTCAGCGGCAAGTTCGACGACCCGGACTTCGACATCGTCGGCGACCCCAGCGCCCACGCCGGGCTGACCTGCACCAGCTGTCACGCCATCACCGCGGTCAACAGCGTGCTGGGCAACGCCGATTTCAGTATTGCCGAACCCGTCGAGTACCCCTTCGAGCGCAGCGACAACCCGCTGCTGAAGGAGGTCAGCAAGCAGCTCATCAAGGCCAAGCCCGCGTTCCACAAGAAGGGTTTCCTCAAGCCCGTGCACACGACGGCCGAGTTCTGCGCCACCTGCCACAAAGCGCACATGCCGGTCGAGGTCAACGACTACAAGTGGCTGCGCGGCCAAAACCACTACGACAGCTTCATGCAAAGCGGGGTGCCCGGCCACCGCGTCGACAGCTTCTACTACCCGCCCAAGGCGATCGCCAACTGCGCGGCCTGCCACATGCCGCTGAAGGCCTCCGACGACCCGGCGGCGCGCGACTTCGATGGCAGCGGCGAGCGCAAGGTGCACAGCCACTTCTTCCCGGCCGCCAACACCGGCCTGGCGCACGCCGTGCAGCTGCCCGCCGAGGCGGTCGAGGCCCACCGGCAGATGCTCGAGGGTGCCGCCAGCGTCGACCTGTTCGGCGTGCGCGCCGACGGCGAGATCGACGGGGCGCTGGTGGCGCCGCTCGACCGCGAGCGCCCGGTGCTGGAACCGGGCCGCCGCTACCTGCTCGAGGCGGTGGTGCGCAACCGCCGTGTCGGCCACCACCTGACCCAGGGCACCGCCGACTCCAACGAACTGTGGGTGGACGTGACCGTGCGGGCCGGCGAGCGGGTGATCGGCCGCAGCGGTGCGCGCGGTCCCGTGCGCGCGGTCCGGACGGTCAGGTCGACCCGTGGGCCTTCTTCGTCAACGCCTACGTGTTGACCCGCGAGGGCGAGCGGCTCGACCGGCGCAACGGCCAGGACACCTTCGTGGCGCTGTACAACCACCAGATCCCGCCCGGTGCGGCGGCGGTGGTCCACTACGCCATCGCGCTGCCGGAGGACGTGGCGGGACCGGTCACCATCGAGGCGGCGCTGCGCTACCGCAAGTTCGACACCACCTATCTGCGCTACGTCGAGGGCGAGGCCTTCGACGGCAACGACCTGCCGGTGATCACCCTGGCGGCCGACCGCATCGAGCTGTCGACCGACCCGGCCGCGGCACCGGCGGCGCCGGCCGACGACGGCGGCAAGCCGGACGACTGGCAGCGCTGGAACGACTACGGCATCGGCCTGCTGCTGGCCGGCGCGGCCCAGCAGAGCACGCTGCGTCAGGCCGAGGAGGCGTTCCGCCGGGTCGAGCAGCTCGGCCGGCCGGACGGCCCGCTCAACCTGGCGCGCGTCTACCTCAAGGAGGGTCGGGTGGCCGAGGCGGCCGCCGCCCTGCAGCGGGCGGCCGACAGCGCACCCGGGTTCCGGCCCTGGACGCGCGCCTGGCTGACCGCCCTGGTGGACCGCGAGAACGGCCACCTGGACAACGCCATCGAGACCCTGCGGGCCCTGCTGGACACCCGCTTCGCCGATGCGCGCGAGCGCGGCTTCGACTTCGGCTACGACTACCGGGCCCGCGCCATGCTCGGCCGCACGCTCTACGAGCGGGCCCGCCTGGAGCGCGGCGAACGGCGCCGGGACCAGCGCCTGGCGCTGCTCGGTCAGGCGCGCGACGAACTCGAGCTCGCCTTGACCCACGACCCGGAAAACCTCGCCGCCCACTTCAACCTGGCGCTGGTCTACGACGACCTCGGCGACCCGGCCCGCGCCGCCGAGCACCGCGCGCTGGTCGAGCGCTACCGCCCCGACGACCACGCCATCGAGCAGGCGGTGGCGGCGCACCGGCGCAGCAACCCGGCGGCGGACCACGCGGCCGAGCCGGTGGCGGTCTACGACCTGCAGGGCAATCGCGGGCCGAGCA
>JARRQB010000252.1:0-3144 GCA_037382265.1 Gammaproteobacteria bacterium
AGCGGTCGCTGATGGCGCGCCGCCCCAGCCGACCGATCGCCTCGGCGAAGTCGAGGTACACGCCCCGCCCGGTGGGCCCGACGCCGCGGTCCTCGTCGCACACGGCCTTGGCGGCTCGCGAGGAGATGTCGCGCGGACTCAGATTGCCATAGGCCGGGTACATGCGCTCGAGGTAGTAGTCTCGCTCCGCCTCCGGTATGTCCGTCGGCCGGCGCTCGTCGCCCTCCGCCGCCGGCACCCAGATGCGCCCGTCGTTGCGCAGCGACTCGGACATCAGCGTCAGTTTGGACTGGTGATCCTCGGACGCCGGAATGCAGGTCGGGTGAATCTGGGTGAACGACGGGTTGGCGAACCAGGCGCCACGCCGGTAGGCGCGAT
Source organism: Gammaproteobacteria bacterium (assembly GCA_037382265.1). Classification (GTDB taxonomy): domain Bacteria; phylum Pseudomonadota; class Gammaproteobacteria; order Chromatiales; family Chromatiaceae; genus JARRQB01. The sequence goes on from JARRQB010000252.1 coordinate 379, forward strand.
AGGTCGCGGTGACGTTGCTCGCGATCGCGTTCGTGGACAGGTAGTAGATGTTGCTGTACCCGCCGGTCGCCAACACCACCGCGTCGGCGGCGTGGCGCTCGATGCGCCCGTCGGTCAGGCGGCGGGTGATGATGCCGACCGCACGCCCGTCTTCGACCACCACGTCGAGCAGTTCGGTGCGGGTGTGCAGCCGAGCTTGGCCGGCCTGTACTTGTCGGCTCAGGGCGCCGTAACTGCCGAGCAGCAGCTGCTGGCCGGTCTGGCCGCGCGCATAGAAGGTGCGCGAGACCTGCGCGCCGCCGAACGACCGGTTGTCCAGGTAACCGGCGTAGTCGCGGGCGAACGGTATACCCTGTGCCACGCAGTGGTCGATGATTTGATTGCTGATCTCGGCCAGGCGGTAGACGTTGGCCTCGCGCGAACGGTAGTCGCCGCCCTTGACGGTATCGCGGAACAGGCGCTCGACGCTGTCGCCGTCGTTGCGGTAGTTCTTGGCGGCGTTGATGCCACCCTGGGCGGCGACCGAATGCGCCCGCCGCGGGCTGTCGTGAAAGGTGAAGCACTCGACGCGGTAGCCCAGTTCCGCCAGGCTCGCCGCCGCCGAGGCTCCGGCCAGACCGGTACCCACCACGATGACGCGGTAGCGGCGTTTGTTGGCCGGGCTGACCAGTTTGACCTCGGCACGGTGGCGCTGCCATTTCTCGGCCAGCGGACCGGCAGGAATGCGGGCGTCGAACACCGGCGTCGCCATGTCAGCCGCCCCCTCCCAACACGCCGGTCAGGACCAGGACGGGAATCGCCGCGAACCCGGCCACGATCAGCAGGGTCAGCAGCGGCGCCAGGAGCCGGATCAGCGGCTGATAACTCTCGTGATTGAAACCCAGGGTCTGAAACAGGCCTTCGATGGCGTGGACCAGGTGCAGGCCCAGGATGAGCATCGCCCCGAGGTACACGGCCGCGTACAGCGGCTGGCCGAAGCTCGCCATCACCAGGCCGTAGACGTCGACCCGACCGGCCGCGTCGAGCAGCGGGCTGACGCCGGGCCCGACCGCCCGGACCGTGAGGTGCAGCAGGTGGAAGACGACGAAAGCGAACAACAGGCCGCCGCTGAGCAGCATCAGTCGCCCGGGCAGGCGCACGCCCAGCCGGGCGAGCTTGTGGTAGCGCACCGGGCGTGCCGCCCGGTTTTCGCGCGCCAGGCGGACCGTCAAGGCGACGTGCAGGCCGAACAAGGCCAGCAGCCCGAGCCTGAAACCCCACAGCAGCGGGTGGCCCTGCAGCCAGTCGGCATAGGCGTTCAGGGCGTCCGGACCCTTTAAAATCAGTAGATTACCGAGCGCGTGCACGAGCAGAAACCCGAGCAACAGGGCGCCGCTGGCGGCCACGACCAGCTTGCTGCCGATGGAGGTGCGAAACAGTCGAATCAGTCGATACACGTTGCCGAAACCGCTGCCTCTGATCGCAAATACCCGGAACCGTGCCCCAAGTTAACCCAAGCCGCCCGCGCGCCGCCTGCCGTGGATCAATTGCGCGACAATCCGGCGGCGGGGGAGAGGGCTTTGGCTTTGTGGGGGAAATTGTTCTACTTTATACGAACCGTGACCCTCGCGTTGCGCGGCGGCTGCAAGCGCGGCACGGCTTGCACGCCTGAATAACGACAGACGGTTTTCACCCCTTGGAGGTAGCTCCCCATGAAGTATCAACGTAGGACGTTTCTCGCTGCCGGCGCGACCCTGCTCGTTTGCGCCCTCGCCGCCCCCCCTTCGGTCCTGGCGGCCAAACGCCTGGTGTTCGGCGGCGGCCCCGCCGGCGGCACCTTCCAGATCGTGGCCAACTCCATCCAGACCTACGACCCGGTCAAGGATTCGAAAGACTACACGGTGAAGGCCCAGTCTTCTGCCGGCTCGGTGGAGAACCTGCGCAAGGTCAACACCGGCAAGATGGACTTCGGCGTCGTCTATTCGGGTCACGTCTACCTCGGGCGGAACGGCGGTCTGAAAAACGACCCGAACACCTACGAGAACGTGATGGCGGTGTCCTACCTGTACGGCGCGCCGGCCCAGCTGGTGGTCCGCAAAGGTTCGGGCATCACCTCGACCAAGGACCTGGTCGGCAAGAAGGTGGGCGTCGGCAACGCCGGTTCCGGCGCCTTCGCCAACTGCGAACTGTTCTTCAACCACATGGGCATTTGGGACAAGATCGAGCGCAACGCCATGGGCTACAACGACGCGGCGGCGGCCTTCGGCAACAACCAGCTGGATGCGTTCTGGCTGTTCACCGCGTTCCCCAGCGGGGCGGTGATCATGGCGGCCCAGACCAACGACATCGACCTGATCAATCTGGAGAAGGATGCCGAGGACACCGGGTTCTTCAAGAAGTACCCCTACTTCTCGCGGCTCAGCGTCCCGGCGGGCACCTACAAAGGCGTGGACAGGGAGGTACCCTCCTTCCAGGATTCCGCGCTGTGGGTCGCCAACGCCGACGTTCCCGCCGACGTGGTCTACGACCTACTCTCGAAAGTCTACACCGACGAAGGCCTGGCCTACATGCGCAGCCAGAAGAAGACCTTCAAGGAGATGAGCGTCGCTACCGGCGTCAACGGCATCGTCACGCCGCTCCACCCGGGCGCCGAAAAATTCTGGAAGGAAAAGGGCCTGCTTTGATCCCGGCAGCCTGACGGCACGCGGCGGACCGCCCGGTCCGCTGCGTGCATCGCGCACACCACGCGAGGAGAAGGCGCATGCTGTTCGAGAAACTGCACTGGGT
>JARRQB010000253.1:0-3127 GCA_037382265.1 Gammaproteobacteria bacterium
TCTTGAAGGACGGCAAGATCGTCACCGATGTCCTGCCGGGACAGCCGATCCGGCGAACGCCAAAGGGGCACGAGGAATAGAACGCAAATGCCAGATACGCAGAAAGGAAAAAGGTTAATGAGAGGACAGTCATTTTGGCGTCTCTCCGTTGCTCGAGGATCATCCACTGTTCGCACCCGGTTTTGATGTCGAATACCAGCCCGGTATGTGCGTGAGTGTGGAGACCTCCTACATGGGTGCGCAGGGCGCCTATGCACCGGGACCGTACAACATTGAAGATTCCTTTTCGATTACCGAAAATGGATACGATCGGTTCACCACGGTGCCGGATTCGCTGGTGTGGGATGGGAGTCTGGCGACTCGATAGGGATGCGTTCTCCGGAGGGGCTTTCTCGCATTGCGGTGGAAGCCCCTCTGGGGTAGTGAACAGGAAGGGCTGTGCCTCCTCAAAACCCCATCCGGCCGACGAGACCCGAATGGCGACCCGACTCGGGCGCTCGATTTCACTCGGAAGCTGGTATGGAGCTCCTCAGGGGATCGCAGAACCACCGGTTACGAGGAGTCTCGCCGGTCGATGTCGGCGATCGGCATGGTAGAGTCGGGGTGTGGATCGGTCCGGGGGAGGGGGATTGGGCAGTTGGAGTTACTACTCCCCGACGGGCGCTGGCTGCGCATCGGCAACGTGTCCTGCGCGAAGCCGGAGTGAGCGGGCCGCGGCCGCCTCGCTAGAAGAACGACTGCCCCAGGAACACGTACATCGCGTGGTGGCCGCCCTCGACGTAGCCGTACCCGAGGTAGATGGGGCCGAGCATCGACTCCATGCCGATGTACGTCGTGAAGCCGAGCAGGACATCGTCGAGCGTCGGTTCGTCGTCCGCCTGCCAGGCCTGGCCCGCTTCTCCGATCAGCCCGAGGTAGACGCGGCGGCCGAGCACCGGACTGATGCGCGCGATCGGGATCTGGGCGCCGACCGCGGCGAGGGCCAGATCGTCGCCGAAGAGCCGTCCCCGCTCCAGGCCGGATAGACGCATGAAGCCGCCGGCCTCGAAGCGGTCGTGGAACGGCAGTGAGGAGTTGAACGACGTGCCGCCCTCGACCCGGCCGAGGAACGAGACCGGCCCGGCGGTCGCCGCGCCCCGCAGGCGCACCGAGAGCCGGTCGTAGTCGGTCGACGACCCGAGCGATTCGCGGGCGAGCTGCCCGTCGAGCTGGACCGCCCAGCCCGTGCGGGGGAAGTCCCAGTCGTCCAGCAGGTCGAAGGCCAGGCGACCGCGCCAGCCGCCGAGGTCTGAATCCTCGGTTTCGCCGGTGCCCTTGATCGTCTCCCAGTCGTGGCCGCGGAAGAGGCCGACCCGCAGCTCACCGGCGTGCGAGATGTCCAGGCCGAGGTCGAGCTGAGCCACGTAACGCCGGGTGGAGACGAGCAGGGAGAAGTCGTCGGCGGACCAGCGGCGGCGCTGGTCGATGCCGCCGCTGACGCGGGGCGCCACGAAGAACAGGCCGCGCATGTCGAGCGGCTGGTAGTACTCGCTGTCCAGGGCGAGGGGCGAGCCGAGGCTCAGCTGGTTGCGCCACTCGGCGCCCAGCCGATTGATCTCCGCCATGCGGTGGTAGAGCAGGATCGCGAACCGGTCCTCGCCGTCGAGGTGACCCTCCAGCGCCAGGCCGAAGCGGAGGTAGTTGGGGCCCCAGCGCTTGTCGGCGCTGTGGATGGCCAGGTCGTGGACGGCGCCGTCGTCGCGCGGCTCTAGGGTGTAGTCCACGAGCTCGAAGTCGCCGAGGCGGAAGATGGCCTCGAGATCGCGGCCGAGGAGGCCGACGTCGAGCGGCGCGTCGGGCCGCGAGTGGATCTGCATCCGCACCCGCCGCGGATCGACGCGGCCGGGGGAGTCGACCCGCAGTTCGCCGACCTCGACGTGAGCGGTCCGGCGCCGCGACTGCACGCCGCTCCACCACGCCTCGTACTCGGCCTCGGAGACCGAGAGCCGCCCGAGCCAGTCGCGGTGCGCATCGGCCACGGCCCGGCCGATGTCCGCCGCCTCGGCCATGCGGTCGAAGCTCTCGACCTCGATCTCGCCAAGGTCGGGGACGAGCAGCAGGTCGCGGTCGGTAGACATGGCCAGCGAGGTCCGGGAGTTGGCGTTGATGGCCACGCCGATGGTCTGGCCGAGGATGCCGGTCAGGGAGGCGTCGGGGTCCAGGAGTTGCAGGGGTTCGCCGACCTCGACGACGATGACGATGTCGGCGCCCATGGCCTTGACTTGCTCGTACGGCGTATTGCAGAGGATGCCGCCGTCGACGAGGGTCTGGCCGTCGACGACGTGGGGCGTGAAGGCGCCGGGGATGGCCATGCTGGCGCGCATGGCGTCGGCGAGTGAGCCTCGGTCGAGGACCACGACGTCGCCGGTGTCGAGGCTCGTCGCCACGGCGCGGAACGGGATGGGCAGCGCGTCGAAATCGGTGATGTCGACGGAGGGCAGGGTGAGGCGGCGCAGGAGGAACAGCAGCTTGTGGCCGGCCACGAACCCGGCGGGCATCTTGAGGCCGCCCGCGCCGAGGCCCATCTCGAAGTCGAAATAGGGGAGGCGGTCCTCCTCCTTGCGGCGGTAGTTCATGAGGGTCCGCTCGGGCGTGTCGTCGAAGAGGCGGACCCAGTCGATGCCGGCGATGGTGCTGTCCATCTCGCCGGCGGACATGCCCGAGGCGTAGAGTCCGCCGATGATCGAGCCGATGCTGGTGCCGGCGATGTAGTCCACGGGAATCCGCAGCTCCTCGAGCACCTCGATCACGCCGATGTGGGCGCCACCGCGGGCGCCGCCGCCGGCGAGGCAGAGGCCGATGCGGGGGCGGTCGGAGTCCGCGGCCGCGGTATGGACGAGGGCGGCCGCGAGGACGATGACGCGGGCGGTGCGACGGACCATGGTCGTGTCTTTCCGGTAAGGCGGTCGGCGCGTCGGGAGCTGGTCGGTCGATAGTCGCCCACCCGCTCGCTGAGGGCCAGCACTATCTCCCCGCCGTGCCGGTCGCGCCGCGAACCCAGAGTTGCTCAGTCAACTGTCCAGATATCTAGGGCAAGATCAGGAAGTGCCGGTCACCGGTCGACTATTGACTCGTGTCGGATTTTGGT
>JARRQB010000254.1:0-5817 GCA_037382265.1 Gammaproteobacteria bacterium
GATCGGCCTGTACCAGGAGCTGGTTCGGCTGCACAGGGAAGGGCAGCTTGATTTCTCACGGGTCACCACCTTCAATCTCGACGAGTACGTGGGCCTGTCGACCAGTCATCCACAATCCTACCACTACTTCATGCGGGAACAGTTTTTCCAGCACGTGAACATCCCGCCCCAGAACATCAACATTCCCTCGGGAACAACCAGCAACTATCCCGCGTTCTGCGAATGGTACGAGCAACGCATCGCCGAGTGCGGCGGGATCGACCTTCAGATCCTGGGCATCGGCTCCGATGGACACATCGCCTTCAACGAGCCCACCAGCTCCCTGAGCTCGCGAACGCGGCTGAAGACGCTGTCCAAGCAAACCATCGACGACAACGCACGGTTCTTCGAGCGCCGTGAGGACGTGCCGGTCTACGCCATCACCATGGGCGTCGGGACCATCCTCGACGCGCGGAAGCTGGTCCTGGTGGCAAACGGGGAGGCCAAGGCCCGCGCCATCGCCCAGGCAGTGGAAGGACCGGTGACCAGCATGGTGACCGCCAGCGCAATCCAGCTGCACAGAAGTGCCATCGTGATCGTTGACGAAGAGGCGGCCTCGGAGCTGACCATGCGCGACTACTACGATTTCATCTACGCGGCAAAGCCCTCGGCGCCGAAGTCGTAGAGATATCACCCCTACCACCAGAACCGTCACGGCGCCGATGACGTTGTGCCAAAGGAACGAAACATCGGGGGCGCCGTAGGTCACGGCGGCGACTACCCCCATGCCGGCGAAGAGCCCATAGAACGATCCCCTGCCTTTGGCTCGGGGCACCATGGCCAGAATGAACACGCCCAGGATCGATCCATAGAAGAACGACCCGAACCGGTTCACGACTTCGATGAGGGAGCCCAGGGTGGCGGCGTAGAGGGCAACGACGCAGGCGAAGATCCCCCAGAAGCCCGTGGCCAACTTCGAGACCTTCAGATAATGGGCCTCGTCCGCCAACGGCCGGAACCAGCGCCGGTAGAAGTCGATGACCGAAGCGGTGGACAGTGACGCCAGCTCCGCGGCGATGGACGACATTGCCGCGGCGAGTACACCCGCGATGAAGAGTCCGGCCAGACCGATGGGAAGCTCGCCGAGCACGAAGCGCGGGATGATGTAGTTCACGTCCCTCGACGACTGGCCGGTAACCTCCTCGGCCATGGCCAGCGCCTCACCGCGGATCGCCTGGATATCTGCCTCCCGGGCCCGGAAGGCCGTCATGGCCGCTTCGGGGGAGACGCCCGCGTCGTCGGCCTCGGCTACGCCGAGCGCCGCCTCCTCGCGAAGCGTGAAGGCGCTCCGATATCGCCCCTCCAACTCGGCGTAGGCGTCGCCCCGTGCAGCCCGCACTTCGGTCTCGTGTGCGGGATTGTAGAGCAGGGGCGGCGCCTGGAACTGGTAGTAGACGAAGACCAGCACCCCCACCAGGAGCACCAGCGCCTGCAGAGGAATCTTCCAGTAGGCGCTCATGAGAAGCGAGCTCCTGGCCTCGTCCACGGATCGCGCCGCCAGATAGCGCTGTACCTGGCTCTGGTCGGTGCCGAAGTAGGAGAGCATGAGGAAGGTGCCCCCGATGATGCCGGACCAGACGGTGTAGGTGTCGGTGAGGCTGAAGGAGAAGTCGAAGACCTGCAGTCGCCCCGTGGCCCCCGCGATCTGAAGCGCCTCGTCGGGGCTCACCGGCATCTTGAAGAGCAGCACCGCGACCATGGACACGAGGGCGAACACGATGAGCACCATCTGCTTCACGTCGGCCCACGCCACCGCCTGCACGCCGCCGACCATGGTGTACACCACCGTGGGGATGCCAATGAGGGCCACCGTCCAGGTGAGGGGCCAGCCGAAGACAGCGGAGAAGACCACGGCCGGGGCTGCCAGAATGGTGCCCGCGCCCATGCCACGGGACATCAGGAACAGAAAGCTCGTGAGTGAGCGCGTGCGGGCGTCGAATCGTTTTTCGAGGTACTCGTAGGCCGTGAAGACCTTGGAGCCGTGAAGGAAGGGCACGAGGGTCACGCCCAGGATCACCATCGCCAGAGGCAGGCCGAAGTAGAACTGGACGAAGCGCAGGCCGTCCGTCGCGCCCTGCCCCGTGGTACCGATCATGGTGATGGCGGACAGCTGCGTTGCAATCACCGAGAGGCCCACCACCCACCAGGGCAGGCTCTTGGTCAGTGCCCTTGGCCCGGCGGGTGCTGTCCACGACCACGTAGAGGACGTAGGCGCCGACGATGATCCAGTTGACGGGATGCATTCGGACGCGCCTACATCACGTTGTAGTGAGCCTGCAGAGCCCAGAGCAGGACCAGTGCGACGACCTGCACCATCAGGACCCGAACCAGGGTCTTCCTGAACCTGTTCCTGTCTGTGACCTTGTCCGCCTCGCCTGCCGCCATGGGTCGCTCCTCGCTGACTCCCGCGCGCCCCTGGCGGGGGCGCGAAGGCGTCAATCTCAAATAACCGGCGGTCCCACGCAAGCGTCGGCGCGGACACAGCGTGGTGTAATCGACCGTAGGATCGGCCCGTCTGTTGTGTATGTGCCGGTGGGTGGCCTACTCGTGAGCGTGCTCGATCTCGTTATGCCAAGAGGGCGGCGGATCTTTCGAGTTCCCTACTCACGGTTTTATCGAGGGGCGGCATTTCGGCGGCAGTCAGGGCTGTCCTGTAGTCGTCGATGTTTTTCGCGCCCATGCAGATCGTGTGGCACCCTGCATGATCGAGAATCCAGCGGATAGCGGCCTGCGCTATCGTGATCCCTTCAGGCAGGCACTCCGACAGCACAGCGTACCGTCTGAAATCGGTATCGCGGCACCCGTCCGAGCGGTTGTCATCCGAACGAAACTGAGGCTGCCGGTTGAAATATTTTCCGCTCAGCCGCCCCTGCGCCATGACGCCCCGCACCTGTGTACCGAGATTGTGATCCTGAGCGATCCTCCAAAACTCAGGCCGCTCATTCAGCAGGCAGGAGGGAAACTGAAGCACCTCAACGGCGCCCTGCTCCACCATGCTTTCCAGACTAGGCAGTTGGCCCGTGGAAATGCCGTAGGCGCGGATCTTGCCCTGCGCTCTTGCTTCTTCCAACACGGCCATGCCATGGGAAATGTCTTCGGGCCGCGGCGCACAATGGTAGAGATACACATCGACATAATCGGTGCCCAAACGCTTCAGCGATCCTTCCAGGCTGGGGAGAATCGTTTCAGGGCTGGAGTCATCCTCGCGCGTGGAGTCCGGCCCGACGCGGTAGCCGAATTTGGTGGAAATGACCCAGCGGTCGCGCCGGTCCTTCAGCGCTCTGCCGACCCGTCGCTCTGACTCCCCCGCGCTGTACTGCTCGGCCGTGTCGATGGCATTCACACCCAGATCTCCCAGTTCGTGAATCATGCGAAGGACGTTGCGTTCGCCGGGATCGGGATGGCCATCGGGTTTTCCATCGAGAGACAGCGGTCCGCCGAGCTGCCAGGCTCCGATCGTAATCGGTGAAACACGTATGCCGGTTTGGCCTAACGCTCGCAGTTCCATGAGGAAGACCTTTCTACTGAAGACCCGGTGGAGAGTTGTTCGACAAACAAGATGGAAGATGATCCAACAGGCCGGTCACCGGGAGTGCCATTCGGTGGTCTGTTCGCAGGCGTGGCCAATTTGCCAAACCCTCCGAAAAGTTGACATGTTTAGGGCACTGTGCACAAATGGCTCGCGGGGTACCCCTACCACGCTCGTGGACTCCCCAAGCGAGCCATGCCCCCGGGGTCGTTCGGGTTCGTGCTGCTGCGCCTCGGACACGTTCACCTCATATGTCTGCAAGGAGAAGAACATGAGACGGTTCCTCACAGGAGTGCTCACCGCGGCAGATCGCGGGGTGCGCCGCGAGATGCCCAATACAGCACCAAGGCGTGCCGGCCATGGCCGTGCGGCCGCCCTGGGAGTTGCCACCGCCGTCCTGCTCCTGCTACCGGGCGGCGCCAACCTCAGCGGCCAGAACACCATGAAGGTTTACCCAATCAACAACATCCAAGGCACCCACGTGGGCCTCGGGTTGGCGATCCGAAAGCTGGGCGTGTCCGCCACGTTCATGAATACACCTGCCCACCCGGACGACGAGCGGAACGCATTGTTCACGACGTTCGGGATGGGACAGGGCATACGGGTGATCGACCTCAACAACAACCGCGGTGAAGGCGGCCAGAACCAGATCGGCCCCGAGATCATGCACGACATCGGCGTGCTGCGCACCGAGGAATTGATGGCGAGCCACCGTACGGACCTCGCCGAGCAGTACTTCACCCGGGCGATCGACTACGGCTACTCCTACGATCCGCTGGGCGAGATCATCCCGTGGGTGGGAGAGAAGGAGATTGTCGGCGACTACGTGCGGCTCTACCGGATGCTCCGGCCGGACGTCGTCCTGACGATGAACGTCCAGGGCAGGGGCGGCGACCGCATGCACGAGGCGCAGACGATCCTGTCGCGTGAAGCATATGCGGTGGCGGGCGATCCCGCCTTCTACCCCGAACAGATTGCGGAAGGCCTCAGGCCGTGGCAGCCTGCGAAGTTCTACGTCAACGGCTCGTCCCTTGGTATCTCGCCAAGCGGGACCACTGAGACGGCGGCTGCCGGAGATGCAAAATCCCACATTTACGACAGGTTCTGGTTCGGGCTGGAGGGCACCACGAACACGACTCATCCTACCGCCCCAACACCAGACACCGACCTCTACGACCTGCTCCTCGGGAAGACCCTTGGCGAGATCGGGAACCAGGGGCGCCAGCACCTGTGCCAGGGCATAGGTGGTGGAGGGGCCACGGTTCCCGGTCAGGTGGTTGTTGGCGGGCGCGGCTTCCGCGGTGGTTTCGGCCGCGGTGGCGGTGGCTACTATCTGGTTGACAGCAACATCCCAGGCCAGCTGACGAAGCCGTCCGAGACGGGGATGTTCGACGGCATCGACACGACGGTTAATGGCATTGCCCGCTTTGCTGGGGCGACTCCGCCGACAGCGCTCGTGTCGGGCCTGCAGGCCATTACCGACCAGGCGAATGCCGCGAAGAGGGCATTTGACTCGGGCAACGACGCGGCAACGGTGGAGCCGATCGAAGCTGGCCTGACTGCGGTGCGCGCACTGCGCTCGCAGCTCGGCTCGATGTCCCTCACCGACGAGGCACAGTACGAGATCGAGTTCCGCCTCACCGTGTCCATGACCAATCGCGGCGTGACCCCGGTGGAGGTCACGGCCGTCGAGATCAAGGGCTTCGACGGCCCCGGCGCGTGCGCGGCCGGCAGCGCGGCGGCGAAGGACGGCGTGTTCGCCTGTAACGTGCCCGCGACGATCCCGGGGAACGCGAAGGCCACGACCCCGTACTGGCACGACACGTACTGGGCGAACCCGGTCAAGAGCAACCCGGCGCGCAACACCTTCGATCCGGGCGTCGAGTTCGGTTTGCCGTTCGCGCCGTCGGAGTTCCGGGCAGTCCTGCACGTGAAGGCCGGCAGCGTGGAATTCACGAAGGACATCCCCTTCGAGTATCACTACGTGAAGGACATCTACTTCGGCGACAAGAAGATGGAGATCAACGTCATCCCGGCGTTCGCGGCGAAGGTGGCTCCGTCCATCGACGTGGTGGGGGCCTCCTCGGCAGCGTCGACCCGGGACGTCTACGTGGCGGTGACCAACGGCACAAAGGCTGAAGCCAACGCCAGCGTGACGCTGGAGGTGCCCGCCGGCTGGACCGCGACCCCGGGGACAGTGCCGCTGGCGTTCACCCGGGAGGACGAGTCGCTCTCGGCCAAGTTCGGGG